>DQEK01000182.1:6556-16023 GCA_003533545.1 Acidobacteriota bacterium
GTAACGTTTGCGCTCGATCCCAACGTGGAACTGTGGGTTCCTAACGAAATGCGTGAACGTTACCAGGAGATTGCGGGCGGTCGGACCATCAGCACCGCGCGATATAGCAACTATCGAAAATTCCGTGTCTCAACAAACGAGGGCACAGGGGGCGGTCGGGTGTTACCGGAATGACCGATTCTGGGACCCGTCTCAACTTCTGCACACCGGGCGGCGTGCCAGAGACTAGCGTGGTCGAGACGTGACATAGCGCACCACCGGGGGGACCGTGACCGCCGCCAGCGCGCAGAGAAGAATCGCGGCCGACACCGGGCGGGTCACGAACACGGACAGGTCTCCTCCTGAGATAGCAACCGCACGGCGAAATTGTTGTTCAAGTAGCGGTCCGAGAACCACGCCGAGCACAACCGGCGCTAGCGGCACGCTGTGTTTCCGCAGGAAGAACGCCACCACCCCAAGCGCGTAGACGACGAAGACGTCAAACACGCTGTTGTTTAACGTGTAGATGCCCAACGTGGCAAAGGCGAGCACGGCAGCGAACAATAGCGACGAAGGCACTTGGAGCAGACGCACCCACACCCTAATGAGTGGTAAGTTCAGCACCAGCAGCAACACGTTAGAAATATACAGGCTCGCGATCAACCCCCACACAAGTCGAGACTCCTGGGCGAACAGCAGTGGCCCCGGCTGCAGTCCGTACATTTGGAACGCTGCGAGCATCACGGCTGTGGTGCCGGAACCTGGAATGCCGAGCGCCAGCAGCGGCACCAAGCTGCCTCCCGCGCTGGCATTGTTAGCGGCCTCCGGGCCCGCCACTCCCTCGATGGCGCCACGTCCAAACTCATCGGGCATCGGCGACACCCGTCGCTCAGCGTCATAAGCCAGAAAACTAGCCACGGTGGCGCCGGCCCCAGGCAGGATACCGGTGAAGAAACCAATGACCGTACCTCGAAACCAAGCTGGGACAGACCGCCGCCACTCAGCCCGCGTAAGCCAGACCGAGCCGTTGATCTGGGCTCGCTCTGCCGAGGAGGTTTGACGGGTGGCGGCATACCAGAAGACCTCCCCTACCGCGAACAGCCCAACAGTCACAGTCACCACGTTGAGGCCACCGAGCAGGCCCAGCACTCCGAACGTAAACCGAGCCTGACCAGTCTGGACGTCGATACCAACGGTGCCTAGGGCTAACCCGAGTAGCACAGCCAGCAGCCCCTTAGCCACGTCACCGCCGGCCAACCCGCCCAGCGCGGTCAACGCGAGCACCATCAGGGCCGCGTATTCCGCCGGGCCGAACCCCAGTGCCAGTTCGACAAGAACCGGTGCCGCAAGCATAAGCATCACGGTCGCGAAGGTGCCAGCAATGAACGACCCGACCGCGGCAGTCGCCAGCGCCGCACCGCCACGCCCCTTCTGCGTCATCTGGAAACCATCCACCGCGGTCATGACACTGGACGCTTCCCCCGGCATTCGCACCAGAATCGAGGTTGTCGAACCGCCGTACATGGCACCGTAGTAGATACCGCCAAACAGAATGAACGCGCCCACTGGATCCATCCCGAAAGTGAGCGGTAGCAGGAGAGAGATAGTGAGGGCCGGACCAATACCGGGCAGGACTCCGATGGCCGTGCCCATCGTGACACCGATAGCGCCAAACAGCAGGTTCAGCGGGACCAAAGCAGCACCGAAACCCACCGTGAGGTGATCGCCGAGTTGTCCCAGAGCACCCATTGCAGCCGTTAGCCGAACAAACCCGGCGGCAATCTAAACCCGAGCACGAGTTGGAACAGCGCGTAGACCGATGCGGTGATGGCGACGCTAACGATCAGGTCGCGCCTCCAAGCACGGCTACCGAGCAGCCTCGACTCGATCGTAACGAACGGCACGGTCGCCGCCAGGTAACCGACCACGTCGAGCAGGATTAGGTAAATGAGAAAGACCGCAGCGCTTAAGACTCCGGCCCGCCAGTCGACAACGACAACCCGTGGGCCACGGTCTGGGCGCAAACCCATCCAAAGCAAGCAACACACGAGACCAAGACCGATGGCGAGCGGAAACGCTCCCGGTCCCACGGCAGCGTATTGTCCTTCGGGTGTACTGATCCGCAGCGCACCGAGCAGATAAACGACGCTCACCACGAACAGCGTTACCGTCAAGCCACGCCCGGGTCGCATGGGCCTACCTGACCAACCCGATCGATCGCAGGACCGCGTCCACTGTCGCACGTTCCTCGCCCAGAAACCGGTCAAACTCCGGACCAGACAAAAAGCTGTCTTCCCACTCGTTGGCCCGCAGAATCTCTTGCCACGCAGCTGAGTCTCGCATGCTACCAAGCGCAGCGGTCAGCCAGTTCCGGGTCTCCTCATCCGTGCCGGGCGGCGCTAAGATACCTCTCCAATTCGCGAGGACCACGTCGAGTCCGCTCTCGCGGATAGTTGGTGTCTCGTCACCCATGATCCGCTCCGCCGAGGACACCGCGAGCAGTCGCATCCGCCCGGTATCGACATAGGCCTTCCATTCCCCAAATCCAGATACACCGGCTGACACGTGGCCACCCATCACCGCCACGGCCGCTTCACCTCCACCGGCATGTGCGATGTAGTTCACATTACCGGGGTCCACCCCAGTGACCCGCGCGAGCAAGCCGACCAAAATATGGTCGATACCTCCAGCAGACCCGCCCGCCCAGCTAATGCGTCCAGGTTCTCGACGAAAGTCATCGATCAAATCTCCTAGCGTCCGGTAGGACGAGCTGGTCGGCACGGCGATCACTTCGTATTCGTTGAGCAGACGGGCGAGCGGCACCGTATCAGCAATGGTCACCGGGCTGTCATTCGCACGAATCGCTCCGAGCATGACCTGCCCAAAGACCATCAGCGTCTGGGGGTCGCCGCGATGGCGCGTGACAAGCTCCGCTAGGCCGATGGTGCCGCCGGCTCCCCCGCGATTGACGACCTCGACGGGCACCCCCAGCGTGCCTGCTGAGGTCCAGACCTGTTGAATCTGGCGCGCGGTCTGATCCCAGCCGCCACCAGGATTGGCGGGCGCAATGAGAACAATATTGCCGTTGGGGTACCCGGCCGCTGTCGGACCCATCGCTCCCACGGCGCGGTCCGAAAGGTCGCCGCCGCCGCAGCCGACCGCCGCCAACGCGCCCGCCACCAACCAAGCGGGGCCAGCCCGTCGCACGACTCCGCCCATGCCCCACATGCTGTCATTGTTACCCAGTAGTCGGTCCACCGAAAAACCTTCCTGGCGCCTTGGGCACGTCGAGACTCCTCCGCCTTGAGTCGGCACCCGCCTCCAGCATAGGATGGGCTGTTATCGGTGGTGTTTAGCGGGTGCGCGAGTGTTCCGCTGCCGGTTCCGCAAAGATCAAGCACCGGCGGAAATCGAAGCGGCGCATTGCTCGTGACACCAGGCGGCGGAGCCGTTGGGGAACGCGGAGCGTTCTGCCGATACATCGATCGCACGTGTTTCCGACCCACTGGGTCGGTCAATCGACGTCAGTTCGCAATGGAGGTCACCCAATGAAACGCATGGTTCTCATCGTTCTCGGTTTCGGAGCCCTGGTGTTCGCCTCGAACGCCTATGCACAGTCGGACGCAACGCTTATCGAGCAGGCACTCGCCGCAGCACCCCGACGGGCCAGCGCTGACGCAAGCGTTGTCAAATGGAGTGCCGACCATACCTACACCACGATCAAGGAAGGCACGAACCAGGTCGTCTGTTATAGCCGGGCAGATGAGCGTGACCGGCAACCCTTCGCCGTGCAGTGCACGAGCCTGGCAAACCTCGACAGGGTGGCGCAAAACCGTCGGTTTCATGCAGAGAGTACGGACGCCGCTGGGGAACGGGCGCTAGTTGCCGCAGCCGCAGAAAATGGCACCCGCGTGCCGGCGGAATATGGCTCGTGGTTCAGATCAATGAACGGCCCAGACCAAGCAAGCGCCGGCGTTCATACGACAATTTCCATGCCGGATGCGACTACCGCGTCCGCGGGGTTCCCCGAGGACCGGAGCCAGGGCGGCGCGTACATCATGGCGGCGGGCACGAGCGAGGCCCACCTCATGGTCCCGTAACACGAGCAGCGCTCTAGAAAACATTCCTGACTCTCTCCCTCAGGGAGAGGGTCAGGTCTTCGCCTCCAACGTTATGCGAGCCATTTTCAGCATCGTAACGAGGGCGGTCCGCACCTCATCCGAGGTACCGACAGGCTGCGGGAACATCAACCGTACCGGACGGGGCCCTTCGGCGGTTTCCGCGGACATCTCGAAGCCGTAACGGTCGACACCGGTCATCGTGGCGGCTGAGATTTCAGTTGCCTTCGAAAATGCCCGGCAGTAGAGCACCGCCGCGTCAGCATGGTCATCGTTCATGTGCGTGATGATGTCGGAGGCGGCCTCCGCTAGGGGGTCCGGTTCTGCGGCCTGCCAGTCAGCCGCTTCCACCCACGACATCCGTCCATACCCACCGATGTACCGGATCGATTCAACTTTGAGCCGCCAAAATCCGAAATCACCAAAGTCGACGTA
This sequence comes from Acidobacteriota bacterium, assembly GCA_003533545.1. Classification (GTDB taxonomy): domain Bacteria; phylum Acidobacteriota; class Vicinamibacteria; order Vicinamibacterales; family UBA8438; genus DQEK01. The sequence continues at coordinate 11,089 of DQEK01000182.1, forward strand.
GTAGGCCGCGTTGGGATGCGTCTCAAGAAACGCGGCACGGGCGCTACCACCGTCGCCCTCTACTCTCGTACAGGACCCCAGCAGAGTCACGCGCCCGTTGGCAAGCGGGTCCGCCGAGCCGGTCTCTGCCACAAGTAGCGACGCCCGCGAATCCCGTTGTAGGTTTCTGGTGTGCTCGGCCATCGTGCTCACCAGGAATACCGGGTGCCCGTTGTCGAAGGCGACCGTTACGAACGACCCGTACGGAAACCCTTCAGGTTCGGCAGCCAGCGTACAGAGAGTCCCGGTGCTGATGCGAGACACCAGCGTGCGCGCCCGTTCGGCGTGCGTTGGGGTAGCGACGTTGAGATCGTAAAGCGGTTCGGGCGCGTCGCCCGTCGGCCTAGAATGAGCATCCGTCGGCATCGTTACGAGAGACCCGGGTTGCGGCAGAACGTCACAGACGCGCGGCCCCTCGGAGCCGCGCGTCACCACATCAAATAACCCGCTTGCTAGCGACCAACCTCGAACGGAATTGTGGCGATCTGGTCGGAGAACCAAACCGTCAGGTTCCCCCCCTGCTGGGTCATGTCTGTGAACGTCACGATGAGCTGGTCGGCACTAACGGGGTGCTCGGCCACCGTCATCGGCGCGCGCAACACATCCAAATCGCTGGTATAGCCGTAACCGCCCCACACGGTGTTCTGGGTCTCTTCACGAAAAGTCTGCTTCGCGCCAAGATTCGAAAAGACCAGCGTCCATTCGGTGGGCGTGAGTTCGGCAAACATGCTGTACTCGCCAGCGGGCAACGTCTTTCCGTCTATCACGAGTGTGGCTTCAGTCGTGATCCGCGTGGTCACGTCAGCGCCAATCCGCCAGATCGGAGCCCCTGCGTAAATCTTCGTGCTGTAGTTAGCGCCCTCGCCGAACATATCGGTCCGACCGCGCAGAATCGGTCGACCATAATCAATGTCAATCCACTTACCGCCGCTGTACTGTCCTTCACTGTTATAACTGCCGCCGACCTGCGTCGACGCCTGTCCACGTGGGCTCAACGGCCGGTTCTGGGCCATAACGACGCTGGCACAGAAGACAAAGACCGCAACTCCGACACTCAGTTTCACTAAACGCATTATTCCCTCCAATAGATGACCTGGGTCACGTGTTTATGAAGACCGGATGAATGTCGCCGGCTTCTGATCCATCAACTGTGCGAAAAAGTCGTTCCCCTTGTCGTCGACGACGATGAAGGCTGGAAAATCTTCAACTTGAATTTTCCATATCGCCTCCATACCGAGTTCGGGGTACTCGAGCACCTCGACCTCCTTGATACTATGGTCCGCTAGCCTCGCCGCCGGGCCACCAATGGACCCGAGATAGAACCCACCGTGCTTCCCGCACGCCTCGGTTACCTGACGCGAGCGATTGCCCTTGGCGAGCATAACCATGCTGCCACCGTGACTTTGAAACAGATCGACATAGGAATCCATCCGGCCCGCCGTGGTCGGACCAAACGATCCCGACGGACGGTCGTCGGGCTTTTTAGCCGGACCGGCATAATAGACCAAATGGTCTCTGAGATACGCAGGGAGTGCCTCCCCACGATCGAGCCGCTCCTTCAGCTTAGCGTGAGCAATGTCACGGGCAACGATGAGCGGACCCGTCAGCGACAACCGGGTCGCCACCGGATATTTGGTCAGCTCGGCCAAAATTGCTTGCATGGGCCGGTTGAGATCAATGCGTACGACCTGGTCGTCGAGCTCATCGTCGGTCACGTCAGGGAGATAGCGTGCGGGATTTTCCTCAAGCTGTTCCAGGAAGACCCCCTCCCGAGTGATCTTGGCAACCGCCTGCCGGTCCGCCGAACAGGACACACCGAGCCCAACCGGGCAAGAGGCACCGTGTCGCGGCAACCGCACCACGCGCACGTCGTGCGCAAAGTACTTGCCGCCAAACTGGGCTCCGATCCCAATGTTTCGACAGATCTCAAAAATCTGCCCCTCCATGTCGAGATCACGAAAAGCACGTCCATGCTCATTCCCGCTTGTTGGTAACGTGTCGAGGTAGTGCGCGCTTGCCAACTTTACCGTCTTCAGCGTGAACTCGGCCGACGGACCTCCAACAACCAACGCCAAGTGGTACGGTGGGCAGGCTGCGGTCCCGATGGTTCGCATTTTCGCCTCGGCGAACGCCAGAAGCGACGCGGGGTTCAGCAACGCCTTCGTCTCCTGATACAAGAACGACTTGTTAGCTGAGCCACCTCCCTTGGCAATGAACAACAGCTCGTACTCGTCACCGGGTTCAGCGTAGATCTCAATTTGCGCGGGCAGGTTTGAACCGGTATTCCTTTCGGTGAACATATCGAGCGGCGCCATCTGGGAATACCGCAGATTCCGCTGTTTGTAGGCGTCGTAGATACCCTGGGACAGCGCCACCGCATCGTCGCGCCCCGTGAAGACGTCCTCACCCTTGTGGCCGAGCACGATCGCGGTGCCCGTGTCCTGACATCCCGGCAGCACGCGCCCGGACGCGATGTTAGCGTTCCGTAGTAGTTCAAGCGCGACAAAACGGTCATTGGCTGACGACTCCGGGTCATCAAGAATGGACCGCAGCTGCGCCAAGTGCGCGGGCCGCAACAGGTGTGAGATGTCATCGAAGGCGGTCCGCGCGACCAGACGCAGTACCTCGGCATCAACTTTTAGCAATTCGCGGCCCTCGACCGACACCGTCGAGATCCCGTCTGAAGTCAACTTCCGATACGGCGTCTCGTCCGGCCCACGCTCGAAGAGCGACTGATAATGGAAGTCTGGCATCGTAGGGGGTTCACCTAGACCAACCCTCGACCGACCGGCCTCGGGCAGCCACTGGATTGTAGCAGGCCTGGACTACCTACCCAGCGGCACGGTTCCTGACCTCGAACTTCGCACCGTCAACAAGGTGCCACCGGCAGCTCCTCGCGGAGGGCAGCGGGTCCGCCATCACGGTCATCGACGAACCCTGCCGTCTCGAACAGGTGCTTCCTCAGTATAATTTGAGTGCGCGGTGTCTCCTTTCCACCATGAACGTATACGCGTGGGTCGTGCTCGTTTCGGTGATCGGCGAGTTTGCGCTGTCTGTAGTGACGAGCACCCTGAACGTTCGCGCGATGAAGACAACGGTGCCAGGGGAATTCCGCGGCGTCTACGACGACGACACCTACGCGCGGTCGCAAGCCTACACACGTGAACGAACTCGGTTTGGTCTTGTGCGGAGCGCAACGAGCTTGGCGCTGTTGCTCGGGTTTTGGGGATTCGGAGGTTTCGGTTGGCTCGACCAACTGTGTCGGACAGCCGGGTTCGGTCCAGTGCCGACCGGGTTGTTGTTCGTGGCAGCACTCCTCGCTGCCTCGACGTTACTGGGATTGCCCTTTAGAATCTATTCGACCTTCGTCATCGAAGAACGGTTCGGGTTCAACCGCACGACACCAAACACGTTTACCCTGGATCTGCTGAAAGGGCTGGTCCTCTCGACCATCCTCGGCGGCGCGTTACTGTCTCTCGTGCTGTATTTTTTCGGCTGGGCCGGGTCAAACGCGTGGCTCTGGTGTTGGGGTGCAGTCGCAGTCTTCATGCTAACCGCACAGTTCATTGCCCCAACCTGGATCATGCCGCTGTTCCTGACGTTTACCCCATTGGAGAAAGGTGAGCTAAAGAACGCCCTGGTCAGTTATGCCCGCTCCGTTCAGTTTCCACTGGACGAGCTCTTCGTCGTCGACGGGTCACGTCGATCGGCGAAGGCCAACGCGTTCTTCACCGGTTTCGGCAGTCGCAAACGAATAGGCCTGTTCGACACGCTGGTCGCGCAGCACACGACCCCCGAACTGGTGGCCGTGGTGGCGCACGAAGTAGGCCACTATAAACGGGGGCACATCGTGAAGGGCCTCGGACTGGGGCTGGCACAAACGGGCGTCATGTTCTGGTTGTTCTCGCTATGCCTTGAACAACAGGGGCTTTATGAAGCGTTCGGCGTTACCGATCCTTCGGTGCATGCCGGTCTAGTGTTTTTCGGACTATTGTTGACCCCCATTGAACTGGTCTTGTCCCTCGTAACCAATCAGTTTTCACGCGCCCACGAATTCGAAGCCGATGCCTTCGCTGCGACCACGACTGGGAATGCCGAGTCCCTCGTCACCGCATTAAAGACGCTGTCGGCCGACAGCTTGTCGAACCTCACGCCCCACCCGCTGCAGGTATTCGTTCACTATTCACACCCACCCGTGCTACAGCGAATCACCGCTCTACGAGCGCTCGACCGTGGCTAACCGGTTGTCTGGTAAATACCCACGCCTATCGCCAGAGGCCGACACCACCTGCACTAGCTGCCCCGTGCGCATTGATCCCTGGACGTGATCCTTTCCCCGGCGCCGCATGTACCGCAACCTCACGAGGAGACAACCGACCCCGGTTCGCCGGGCTCGGTTGTCTTTACCCCACAGCAATAGATAAGCCCGCTACTGGCCTAGCTTTTTCTTGATTACAGTCTTGCACTCATCGTCGTCCAGGACGGGCGTAACCTCGATATCGAGAACACCATTCCAATTCCAGGTCCAGGCTTCAACAGCCGACAAATCATCGCTTTCGCAGATCAAGATCCCTCCCCCGGACGCCAGATCGTGCCAACGTCCAATCAGATTCACGCCAGGATGATCCGCTGCGTCATCGGCATCACTCATTTGAGCGAACGCTTCGTACACCTCGTGTCTCGTCTCTGGGGCACTAGACCAAGCAACCAGAAATTTCATTTTGCACTCTCTCCAATTAACGGAACCGTCCCAAGAAACGCTCGTGAATGAACCGACGAAACCCCAACGGCGCTCGGCGCGCCAATCACGAATTATTCGACCGCGCGGGCGGGCCAGCGGTGCTCAGAGAGCACGCGACACGTGGCCAATAGCCAGTACCGGCTGAGTTCGTATGC
>DQEK01000182.1:16409-23629 GCA_003533545.1 Acidobacteriota bacterium
GTGCGGATAAAGAATGAGCCGTCGGCGACCGCGGGCGACGCCAAGGAAGCGCCGTCGAGTTCGCTGGTCGCGAGCTGTTTGAACTCAGTGCCTGGCTCGATGACTCTCGTTACCCCGTTCTCGTTCTGAAAGTAGATACGTCCGTCAACGAAGACCGGTGAGGCCGAATGACTGCCGCCGAGCCGCTCCTGCCAGTGGATAGCACCCGTCCGAGCGTCCACGCAGGTGGCGATCCCAAAATCCGTGACCAGGTAGAGCTCATCGCCGACGAGCAGGGGAGACGGCGTCAGTGGCGCGCCCCGCCGCAGCGTCCACGCGGTATGGGTGCGGGTCACATCCCCCTCGCCGTCAGCTCGTACAGCCAGCAGGCTCGGCGTCTGAAACCCAGTGGCAATATAGACCATCCCGTGACCAAACACGGGAGCGGGCACGTTAGAAAAGCCGTCTCCGTAGGATACTTCCCAGAGCTCGTCACCGGACTCGGGGTCGTAGGCGGTTGCGCGGAACGCACCGATACTAAACAGTTGATCGCGATCGCCGACCCGGATAATCAATGGCGTGGAATAGGCCTGTGAAATCGGCTCGCGTCGCATCGCGCGCCACTGTTCTTTCCCAGTAGCGGCGTCAAGAGCGACGACATACGCGGTGTCGTACCCGTCCACACTCAGAAAGAGTCGTCCGCCATGCAGCACCGGCGAGCCGCCGTTGCCATGCTGAGTCACGTAGGGGAAACGCGCCTTCCAGACCACCTCTCCATCGGTGGTGAGCGCCGCTGTTCCGTCTGCGCCAAAATGCACGTAGACGCGGTCACCCCGTACGATAGGGGTTGGAGAAGCTTGACTGTTTTTGGGATTCGCCGACGCGGTTTCCGCCACTCGGAACACCTCGGCGTTCACGATCTCGAGACCGGTATCCGCCGCGTAACCGACCAGTCGGAGCGACCCGGCTCCGTCATTAGTCGCAGTCGTCAACCACACGCGGCCGTCAGCGACCACTGGCGATGACCATCCTCGGCCGGCAACCGGGGTCTTCCAGCGGACATTGGAAGATTCGCTCCAAGTAAGAGGCAATCCGCGTTCGGCGGAGTGCCCCTGTCCGGTCGGACCGCGAAACGCCGGCCAGTCCTCGGCCTGAATGGCCGACCCAGTCAGCAACGTCAACAGAACCAGAACAGCCGCTGGCCACATGCGCCGTATGTTAACAGCCCACAGCGCGAGACCCTGTACATTCGACAGGCAGTTCCCACCCCCTCGGTAGCGAATTTCTTCGTTCCGATGTCGTATCCCAAACGGAGTGAGAGCGACACACCAACCTGACGTGACCGACTGGTCTCAGAGGGGCACCAAGCAATGGACGAACAGTGCGGCGGGCGTCGACGTGCCGGCATTCGTCGAACACTTTCACTGAGCATGCGGCCTGGCATGGCACGGCGTGCGCGTTACGACACTCTCTTGGCCGAACCCGCTTTCCAATCCTCCCGCCCCAAGGGATGATGTCGTACACTAGCCTCACGTGACCCTGCGGAAACCTATCCTCCTCGCTATGGTCCTCGTCGGGTTCGCGGTGCTGGCCCAAAGCGGAACGGCACTGGGCCACCCGATGGACGGCTCGAACGCAGGGTTCGTGCAATCGGTCGACGGGCCGGCGCCAGGACCGTTTCTCTACCTGGGCGCCAAGCACATGGTGACCGGCTACGATCACCTGCTCTTCCTAGTCGGGGTTGTTTTCTTCCTCTACCGACTAAAAGACGTCGTCTTGTATGTCAGCCTGTTCACGCTCGGCCACAGTTTGACGTTGCTTGTCGGTGTACTAGGAAACGTCGGGGTCAACGCGTACGTGATTGACGCCATTATCGGTCTCTCGGTCGTCTACAAGGGGTTCGAAAACGTCAACGGTTTTGAGCGGGTCTTCAACACCAAACCCAATACCCGGATCGCGGTGCTCGTATTTGGACTTTTCCACGGGCTCGGACTGGCCACTAAGCTGCAGGAATTCACGGTGTCAGACAACGGACTCGTTGCCAACATACTCAGCTTCAACGTCGGCGTAGAAATCGGGCAGATTCTCGCGTTGGTTGGCGTCGTGGCGCTACTGAGCTACTGGCGCACTCGTCCTAGTTTCCTGTCCTACAGCTTCGCGACTAACACCGCACTGATGGCCGGTGGATTTCTTCTCGCCGGAATGCAGGTCGTCGGCTATGTGCTGTTCTCGTAGAGCGCCGCATGACTGAATCAACAGCCCTCCCGTCACGCCGCAAGGTCCTGACCGCTGTGACGGGCGCATTCGTTGTAGCGGCGGCCCTACTTGTCGGCGCGATACTGCCTGCAGAATATGGCATCGATCCGGTTGGGACCGGCCGGCTACTCGGGCTGCTCGCGCTCGGACAGTCGCAACCGTTCGCAACCGAAGAGGGTGAGTATCGCGTCGACCGCGCGGAACTCAGCCTCTATCCGGCTGAGTGGGTAGAATATTTCTATCGGCTCGACGAAGGCAGCAATATGGTCTTCACCTGGGACGCTACGGGCCCGGTCACCTATAACTTCCACGCCTCACCAGACGGCGCCCCAGCTGGCTACGCGGAAAGTTTCGACGCTCAGGATCTCGCGGAAGGCCACGGAACCTACACAGCCCCCTTCACCGGCATCCACGGCTGGTATTGGGAAAACATCGGCACGGAAGAGATCACGATCACTCTAACAACGGCCGGGTTCTATACAACCGCCGAGGAAGGGCGGGCCCGCGCGGCCGGATACAAGCCCCTCACTGACATACGCGGCAACCGCATTCCAGTCGATCCCTAGCTACCGCCCCGCTACTGGCCCAATGGCGTAACATGTTCGTCAGCGCGCTTGAGCGAAAATCCGACACCACCGTCCCGCAGCTAACGCAGCATCCTGCGCACCGCACCAAGAGCCCGGTCCTAGTCCACTCCAGTCGTGTTACCTGGTTGACCGCTGCCGTTCACGTACAGCGCGAAATTCGCTCGTCGCACTCCATTCAGGCCACGTGTCCCCGCCTGCCAGTCTTGCCCCCATCTGATACATAAAGGTTAGGTCATCGAGCGCACCCGACAAGTCCCAATCCGGCTTCACCTCGTCAGACACCGCATGATAGTCGTTCGCGGTGTACTCCTCCCGCTTCTCGATGCCGTAACCTGGGGGCTTATCAAGATAGTCCACGCCAGGGTCGGCATAAAAGGCGGGAATCCCAACGCGAGCGAACGAGAAGTGGTCCGAGCGATAGTAGAACCCCTTCTCCGGCTCTGGGTCCGGCTTCAGCACTCTCCCCAACTGAGCGGCGACCTCACCAGCCACGGCGTCGAGATCGGACTGTCCCATGCCAACAACGGTCATGTCGGTGGTGCGTCCCCATTGGTTGAGCACGTCCATGTTCAACGCGGCGACGGTCTGCGAGGCAGGATAGAGCGGATGCTCACCGTAATAGCGAGAACCAAGCAACCCTTGTTCCTCCGCCGTGACCGCCAAGAACAGCAGCGACCGCCGCGGCGGTTCACCGTTAGTGAACGCCCGGGCCAACTCGATCAACCCGGCGGTCCCGGTGGCATTGTCGGCAGCGCCGTTGTAGATCTGATCGCCGGGTAGGTTCTCATCCAGACCAAGATGGTCCCAGTGCGCGACATACATCACCACTTCGTCCGGCACTCCGGTTCCCGTTAGCCTCGCCACCACGTTCTGCGAGTCGATGGTTCGCAGCGCATTGCGCACCCGGGTCTTACCGGTCACTCCCAGTTCGACCGGTCGAAAGTCGCCCGTGGCCGCTTTCACCTTCTCCGTGTCAAAATCGAGCCCGGCCATCTCAAATAACGCGACCGCGGCATCTCGCTGAATCCAGCCCTCGACGCTGGCGCGCCCCATGTTCCGGTCGTCCGCCACCAAATCGAACGACTCCCCGTAGGGACTGCTGCCGATCACCTCCCAGGGATAGCCTGCCGGGCCGGTCTCGTGAATAACTAGCGCGCCCGCCGCACCTTGCTCGGCAGCGATCTCGTGCTTATAGGTCCAGCGTCCGTAATAGGTCATGGCGGAGCCGCCGAACAGATCCTCGCTGGGTGGGTCGTTGACGAGAAACAGCAAAATCTTCCCACTGACGTCGACGTCCTTGAAATCGTTCCAATCGTATTCTGGAGCCACCGCACCGTAGCCGACGAAAACGAACTCGGCATCCAGGTCGACCTCATCAACGACCCGTTTGGTGTAAGCCACATAGTCGGCTCCTGGCTCCAACTCACGCGTGTCACCGTCCCGGCTGACCGACAGGACGTCGCCAGCGACTGGGGTGATGCCAACAAGCGGAACTTGCTGAATCCAGGTTCCGTCCGGATTCCCCGGCTCGAGCCCGAGCGCACTGAACTGTCCGATCAAATACTCAACCGTGCGGGTCTCCCCCACGGAACCTGGCGCACGACCCTCGAATTCATCCGACGCGAGTTGCTCGATCTCCGCCAAAAGAGTACCGGCGTCGATGCCGGCCGCGACTCCGGGTAGGAACCCTGGCCCATCCAAGGGCGTGTCCGGAAAGTCTGTAGCACCACGACAAGCCACGAGCACGACGACACTGGACGCAATTATGAATCCACGCACACAACCCCTCCTACCGAACCGGATATCAGCCGACCTGCCATAACAGAAAACTGACCGTGTCGACCATTTCCTCAATCTGTTGCGAGATGGGCTGACCACCCGAGTGACCCGCATCAGTGTGGTACCTCAGAAGAACCGGGGTCTCCGCGCCGTGCGTGGCCTGCATCAGCGCGGCCATTTTTCTCCCGTGCAGCGGCGCGACACGGGTGTCGCCGTCACCGGTGATATACAGCGTCGCGGGGTAGGTCGCAGTTTCGTCAACGTTATGGTACGGCGAGTAGCGGTAGATGTAAGCAAACTGCTCCGGGTCCTCACTCGACCCATACTCCGGCACCCAGAAACTCGCCACCAAGAACTGGTGATAACGCACCATATCAAGCAACGGATAAGAGCAAACGACCGCGCCGAATAAATCGGGGCGTTGATTTGAGACGGCGCCGACCAGCAACCCACCGTTACTACCCCCGCGGATTGCCAAATGTTCGGCAGTCGTGTAGCCCTCCGCGATCAGGTGTTCGGCCGCCGCGATGAAGTCGTCGAAGACATGCTGTTTGCGGTCCAGCATCCCGTCGCGGTGCCAATCCTCTCCGAACTCACCTCCGCCACGCATGTTGGCCTCGGCAAATACGCCACCGCTCTCAAGCCAAACTGCCGCCAGCGAAGAGAACGCCGGCGTTCGGCTAAGGTTGAAGCCGCCATACCCCGTCAGCAACGTAGGGTTGCTGCCATCGAGCACAACGTCAGCTAGGTGGGTGACAAACATTGGAACTTGAGTGCCGTCCGTCGAGGAATACCATGTCTGGTTTACCTCGTATTTTTGGGTGTCAATTGGCACGTCGGCTTGCGCCCAGACCGTCTGTTCGCCGGTGGCTAAGTCGTAGCGATAGATCGTGTTCGGCCGATGGTACGACTGAAAAGTAAAGAAGGCCTCGTCACTCGTCCAGCGCCCGGATCCACCGCCAACCGACCCCAGCGTCTCAAACGCAATGTCACGCACATGCGCACCAGACAATTCGTGTATCGCCACGCGGGGCTGCACGTCTTGGAGATACGAAACTGCCAATCGGCCGCCCAGCCCGCGAGCGTCCTGAATCACCACGTCCGCCCGCTCGGCGATGACTTCTCGCCAATGCTCAACTGTCGGGTTCGTGAGATCGGCCAGCACAACACGTTTATTGGGCGCATTGAGGTTCGTGGTGATCACGAGCTGGTCACCGGCGAACTCGGCCCACGATTCGGTCACCCCATCCCGGATGACTGTAGTGAACGGTGTGTCCGACCTCAAGTCCTTCACATGAATCTCGGTCGGTCCAGATGACCCCTCGATGATGTGCACCAGAAGCCAACGCCCGTCGTCGGAAAGTAGCGACACAGGAATGTGGTGCACGTCGTAGCCATCGCCGAAGATCTGCACGTCATCGGCCACGTCCGTGCCGATGGCGTGGTACATCACCCGGGGGGTCACATCGCCGTATCGCTCATAAAAGAGACCGGCTTTGTCTGGAGTCAAGTTAAACCCACCGTATCTCGCCGCTGGGAGACGGTCGACGAGGTCCTCACCGGTATCGACATCGCGCAGGCGAATTGAAAGCTCGTCAACACCCCCGTCTCGGATGCCGTACACCACCAGACGGCCGTCATGAGAGATGTCCAGGTAGTTGACGCTGGTCGTGTGGTCCGGGCTCATCGGATGCGGATCGATCAGGACGCGATCCTCGCCGTCAAGCCCCTCCCGGACGTACAGCACGGCCAAATCCTGATCGGCCTGGCGCCGGGTGTGGAAATAGCGTCCGCCCCGCTCGTTCGGCATCCCAACGGCATCGACCTCTAATACCGTGCCAGCTAACGCAGTCAGCGCATCGCGTCCCGGGAGCGAAGCGAGTACAGTGTCGGCATACCCGTTCTGGGCGTCGATCCAGTCACGCGTCTCCGGTGCCTGCTGGTCTTCGAGCCAACGATATGGGTCGTCGACCGCAACACCGTGCAACATCTCGACGAGCGCGTCGCGGCGGGTCTCCGGCGGCATCGGTACGTTACCTCGCGGATTTTCAGCGGCACAGGCAGACAACGCCGCAATCGCTAACACAGGCGACCAGAACACGCCCGCAGTCAGTCGCTCTCTTCTCCGAACACTCGGTTCAACCATCGGCCTATCTCCTGCACTTCCTCGAAGCAGACCTCGTGCGCCATCTCGTACTCGTGCCATTCAACCTGGTACCCAGCCGCTCGCAGTAACTCCGCACTGCCGTAACCCAACTGACGCGGTACCACGTCATCGTGCCGCCCGTGCGCTTGCAAAATCGGAACTTGCTGATTCGATTCAGCAGCCTCCTTCGGAAGCCGCTCGTGCAAAGGCAGGTATCCGGACAGCACCACGAGACCGGCCAATGGCGACTCGCATCGCAACCCCGTAAACAACGCCATCGCTGCCCCCTGCGAGAAGCCGGCCAGCACGATGCGTGACGCAGGCACGCCGCGGTCGATCTCCCGCGCGATCAGCATCTCGATTGAAGCGGCCGATTGGCGGATGCCAGCCTCGTCCTGACCGCGAGCGTCAAGACTCGTAATGTCATACCAAGCCGGCATCGGCGTACCCATGTTGATCGTTACCGGAATAAC
>DQEK01000394.1:0-531 GCA_003533545.1 Acidobacteriota bacterium
TAGTCGAGCTGGCGCGGCACCGGCTCGGGGATTAGATCGGTCCTACCGCTCCACTCGAATTTCCAGTTGAACCCGGTCGACGCGTTGATCGTCACCTTCAACGGCCAACCGAGCATGCCGGAATCGACCACCTTCTTGATCTCGGCGACCGTCGTATCCATGCCGTAGAAACGGGAACGGAAGCGAAACCAGGTATTGATGCGGAAGATCCGGTCGTTGCGCTGCACCGCCTCGACGACCTTTATCCCCTCACCAACGGTTCGGGTCATCGGCTTTTCGCACCAGATGTCCTTGCCCGCGTCAGCTGCCGCGATCGCCATCAGCCCGTGCCAGTGTGGAGGCGTGGCGATGTGAACGATGTCGATGTCGGGCCGGTCGAGTACTTCGCGGAAGTCGCGATAGGCGTCGACGCCAGGGCCAGCCCTCTCGACTGCTTGGGCCAGATGGTTCTCGTCGACGTCACAAACAGCGAGAAGTCGAGAGCCCTCATAGCGTATGTGGCCCTGGCCCATGCCGCCGACGCCGATGATG
>DQEK01000394.1:886-4176 GCA_003533545.1 Acidobacteriota bacterium
GTGTACCCCTGCCCGCCGAGAACTTGCCGCGGGACGAAAGTTATGCCAGTCGCGAAAGCTGTCGTGCCCTTGACGAAGCTACGCCGGTTCATGGTCCTCTCTTGTTCCACGTTGAGTGTCGGCGACCGTGTGGTCGCCAGCTTCACCTCAATTTCGACCGAGGTGACGAGAATCTACCGCGTCGGTAGGCAGTGAGCCACCGCTTCCCGAAGCGCCAGGAGCAACGCGCCCACCGTCGGCTTCAGTCGCCGGTTGTCTTGCTCTAGCTTGCTTAACCTGGACTCAAACACGGGCGCTTCACTCATCGTCGGTATCCTTGGTTTGGAGATCCCTATTGAATCCCGGAACTCTACGCCTGTAGCGGCGGAGTTTCGCTGGTAGTCGTCGATCAGTTACATCACCGCTTGGCTGCTGCTGGTTAGCGCCTGAGCGCCCTCCAGATCACGTCGCCCCCGGCATCGTACAGAACAACCTCTGAGATGTCCGGGCTAGCCTCACTAGCCTCGGGGCGCCGACGGGCGATAGTTGTGATGGCCGCCAACGGCAGTTACAGTCAGCCCGTCGGAGGCGCGGGGCCATTTCGTCGCCACCGCCCGACAAGGCACTGGAAGAATGTGGCCTGTCGTCGTGTACTTCGTCGCAGCGCCTCGCCAAGGTGCCATCTTCAGCTTCTTGGGAGGCCGCAAGATGCGACGCCTACTTCCTTGTTCCCGACGCCTGCACCTCAGACTTTCGCGCCACACGCTTCCGGCAGTTCTACCGTTAGTTCTGCTGTACTGCACCATGGTCCTGGTTGCGGGATTCTCGACAACAGCAGCTGCCGGACAGGGCGCCACGCAGGCCGCGGCTCGCCCCATGACCGTCGACGATGCCCTGCGGCTAGTGCGCCTCGGCGATGTGCTGATCTCCCCCGACGGTACGCAGGTGTTCTACTCGGCCTCAGAGTTGGATTAGGAGGCGAACAAGCGCCGCACACACTACTTCATGGTGCCTTTTGCGGGCGGCGAGGCACGCCGCTTCATTGGCGACCAGGGCGGCCGCTCCTTCCGCTTCTCTCCGGATGGAGGCCACCTGTCGTTCCTTCGCGAGGTCCACGACGAGGCTCAGGTGTTCGGCCTAGCGGTGACCGGCGGCGAAGCGCGTCAGCTCACCCAGCATGAGGGCGGGGTCGACAACTATCGATGGGCGGCCGACAGCGGCGCCATCTTCTTTTCCGCCGAGGAGACACGCAGCGCCGAGGAGCAACGCGAGCACGACCTTGGCCTCGATCCGGTGTTCGTCGACGAGGCGCCCAACGGCAAGCACGAGGCACGCTTCAGCAACCTATGGGTGCACGATGTCGCCACGGATCAAGAGACCCGGCTGACCGACGAAGAGTTCATCGTCGACGCCTTCGACATGTCGGCCGATGGGCAACAGGTGGTCTTTTCGGCACGACCCGACGATCGCACCAACTACCCGTTCCTTTCCGAGCTCTATCTCTACGAGCGGACCGTGGACCGGCTGACACGACTGACGGACAACCGGGCACCCGAGGACGGCCCGCTGTGGGCACCCGATGGTGATTCGTTCCTGTACCGTGCTCCCTCCGATGTCGACTATGACCTGCGGAGCAGCTACTTTTGGATCATGGACGTCGCCTCGCGGCGGGCACGGCGCCTCGACGTCACGACCCAGTTTGAGGTGGACAACGTCGCCTGGACTGCTGACGGTCACGGCATCCTCTTCAACGAGACCCGGGGCACCGATACCAACCTCTACCGGCTCGATGTCGATAGCGGCGACGTCACCACGCTCACCGACCGCCGCGGCACCATGCGCTCGCGCGCCTACTCCGCGGACCGCGAGCAGGTGGTGTTCTCCTACGAAAACTTCACCACGCCCGTCGACCTGTGGGCGGTCGGCGACGGCGGCGATCCGGTTCGCCTGACCGACGTCAATCCGGCGGTCGGCGACACCATCGCCGTTATCGACGGAGAGCTGTTGGCGTGGAACGGCAAGGGAGGCATGCCCATAGAGGGAGTATTCATGAACTCCCTGGGGCACCAATCGGGTCTCATCCAGCCACTGATCGTGCATATCCACGGGGGCCCGGCCGGCGCCGTGCTCAACCGCTTCCGCGCAGAATTCCAGGTACTCGCTGGCCTCGGCTACGCCATTCTGGCCCCCAACGTGCGGGGAAGCAGCGGCTATGGCGACGAGGTTCTGCGCGGCCTCATGGGTGAGGTCGGTGACGGCGAATTCCTCGACATGATGGCCGGCCTCGACTACGCCATCGCCCATCGCGACGTCGACCCTCAGCGCCTCGGCGTGCGGGGCTGGAGCTGGGGCGGCGTCGCTACCAGCTACACGATCACCCAAACTGACCGCTTCAAGGCCGCCTCGGTGGGTGCCATGGTGGGTAACTGGGCCGCCGAGACCGGCCCGGGCTTCAACTTCGACGTGTCGCTCTGGTACATCGGCGGCACGCCATGGAACAACCCCGAGGAGTGGGCCAAGCGTTCGTCGATCACCCACGTGACCAGCGTCACCACTCCGACGATCATCTTTCACGGCGGCCGCGACGAGACCTCGAGCGTCGGCCAAAGCTTGATGTTCTTCACCGCGCTGCGCGATATCGGCAAGGCGCCGGTACGCTATATTAAATTCCCCCGGCAAGGGCATGGAATCGAGGAGCCGCGGCTCGAGCGCGTCCAACTTGTCGAGGAGATCCGTTGGTTCAAGAAATACATCGAGGGCCTCGACTGGACGCCCTGGAGATACCCAAGTGAAGATCGAGGCAGTTAGATACCCCCCAGTGAACACTTTATATTAGAGGACGCTTGGTGTTGATCGAGGGGCTCGGCTGGGTCGGCGAGCTCCTGCACGAACTGTAAGGAGAAAAGCATGTTCGAACGAGCACGTCGCCCTCGAATTCAACGCGTTGCTGCATTGTTGGGCTTGGCAATGGTTCTGGCCACACCGGCGCTCTTCGCCCAGCAGCTCGACCCGGCCGTGTACAGCAAGCTACGCTATCGGCACATCGGCCCGGAAGGCAACCGTGTCATTGCTATCGCCAGCCACCCGGGCAACCGCGACGTCATCTACGCCGGCGCCGCCTCGGGCGGCGTCTGGAAAACAACCGACGGCGGGCTGAACTGGGAACCGGTGTTTGACAACACCGATGTAGCTTCGATCGGAGCGTTGGCGGTATCGATCTCCGACCCGAACGTGGTGTGGGCCGGCACCGGAGAAACCAATATCCGCAGCATGATCTCGATCGGCAACGGGATCTACAAGTCGACCGATGC
>DQEK01000229.1 GCA_003533545.1 Acidobacteriota bacterium
CGGTGAGACCGAGACAGCCAACCTGCCAACGAGCCAGGCGGGTTAGGGCCTTCTCAGTTCGTCTTCATGGAATTTCGACACCTCTCGCTGCAACGTCATCGATCGGAAGGGTCATAGTGACGACAGTGCCCTTACCCGGTTGACTATCGACGGCGATCTTGCCCCCGTTTAGCTCGACGTTTCGCTTGGCGATGGCCATGCCGAGACCTGTGCCACTTACCTTGGTGGAAAAGTATGGTTCGAAGATTCGAGAAAGCACGTCCGGTTCAAGTCCAACCCCTGTATCAGCAATGACCAACTTCAATTCCGAACCTTGACGAAACACTGAAACAAAGAGGCTCCCTTCGCCAGGCATTGCATGCAGGGCGTTCTCAACGATATTGGTCACGGCGCGTCGCATGAGGACCCGGTCAAGGCTGACCGCTGGAAGGTTGCGAGGCGAGGTAATATCGATTTCGACTCGACCAACTAACCCCGCACGATAAGGCTCAATGACCTCTTGCACTAAATCCATTAACGAGGTCGAAACTTGGTCGGCCACAGGTGAAGAGGAATAACTCGAAAACTCAGAGGCGATCTGACGCAAAATTCTCACCTGTCCGAGAATGGCGCCCACGCACCGCTGTAAAACAGGGGACAATGGAGACCCGCGATCGTTGTGGACCCGAAGCAGGTGTTCGGCGTTCAGTTGAACGGGTGTTAGCGGATTCTTGATCTCATGGGCAACCTGACGCGCCATTTCGGTCCAAGCGTCCAGGCGATGTGTCTTTTCCAATTGGCGACGTTGCGAATCGAGTTCACCTGCCATCTTGTTGAAGTCAGATTCCAAAATCTCGAGTTCGTCGGCTGAGCGGTCCATAACCCGGCGTTTGAGCAATTCTGATCGGCTGGATGACACCGATTCACGAAACTCACCGCGCGCCACCCGGCTTGTCGCACGGGTCAATCTTCTGACGGGATTCGCAATGCTCCTAGCTATAACCCAACCGATGCATCCGACTGCTCCAACGAAAAACAGGGCAAACCCCCAAACGCGACGACTCAATTCATCGATCTGCTCTTCAATTTCCTGCTGGCGGGATACGAGCGGAACCGTGAGTATCACCTCCCGCCCTCCAGCCCGGACTGGGGCGGCCGCCAGCTGGTACCGTTGCGAACCAATCGTGTCCTCGCCAACGAAACTTGGCAGCTGATCAAGGGCGATTGCTCTATAAATCACATCGGGGGTACGAGTCGGCAAAAGACCAGAGGCATAAAGGTCACGTTCGCTGGTCGACACAAGCCGCGGGCCATCGAAAATATTGATACCCTGACCTACGACTTGGCTGATTCGAATAAGGAGGTCGTCAGTAAACGGTGAGACCTCCTGTCCCTCCGGCCGTTGGAGAACCACTGACTCTTCAATGAAGCTACGTGCCACGGCCGCTGTGCGAGCTGCACCAGCTTCGACATCGGCACGCAATTGGTCGGCGAAATAGCCCTGGATCAGGAGGGCCACTACAACGACTGGCACCGTTGCCACACCCACAAACCAAAGCTGCAGTTTCAGCGCGAATCTAGCCCGGACTTCCCGCGCCGCTGGAATACTTCGAAGAGAGGGCGCAAGCAGCCCAGCGCCAAACACGCAGGCTAGTATCAGAGCGAAAGCGGCCATGACCAAAATTGCGATTTCAGAAAGGTGCAACAGGTGATCGAAGCCCGTCTGAATGGGGTACCCAAGGGCGTAGATCCCTGACCGGTCGTTTGTAACCAGGACGTCGTAACTCGTCGAGTCCTTGCTCAGCCGCGTCCAAAAACCTGATCGCGTGGCGTAGATTCGCTCGAAAAGGTCCTCGTCAATCCCCCATGCGGTTCGGCCGGACATAAACGTGGGCTGTAAACCCCAACCGTAAATTACCAACTCAACCGTGTGGCCAGGCTCGCCCGGAACCGGGGCACGGTCGACGCCCTGGAAGAGTTCAGTGTAGGGGCTCCTAGGACTTATGAAGGGTAATGACTCGTAATCTAGTTGTGCGACGTGCACCACAACCGCGCCGACAGGGGAGAGCACGCCCTCAGGCGTCCGCTGGCACAGACCACGCTCCGCGTGCAGTAAACGACGTTCCTTAGAACCGAATGGGGCGACATGACCGAACACCTCTCCCCATTCGCATCCACTCCCTGCCAAACGCGAAGCAGCAACACCGTAATCCGGCAGGTTTAGGGCGAACCGGCTATTGAGGGAACCATCCGGGCCATAGAGTTCAACAGCAGAACTCAAGCGGGACTCGGCGAGGGCGGTGCGCCGCCAGATGCTAAACGCGCGATCTGTGTCAAGTTCGCCTTCAGTGTCGCTCCGAGACGGCGCCGCGATGTCCATCAAGTCAGCGATAGCGTCCACTTGCACCTGCGTGCGGGCAAGCAGCTGCTCACGCAAGCCCTGGGTGTGGTCGGATATCTGTACCGCGTAGTCCTTTTCGATGAGACCACGCCGTGCCTCATGCGACAACTCGCCGAGCGCTAAATAGAGCGGCAACGCCGGTAACAAGGCGGCTGCCAAGATGGCAGCCATGCGAACCAACGGGTCCGTGCGCCGGAACCAAGTCACAAGGCGCCACCATCGAAGCCCCAGCGCCAGTCCTATGCAGGTTATCAACAGCGACGGCCAGAAAGACGCGCGGGCACCGCCCACTACGACGACGAGCGGGATTAGCCACGTAAGTGTAATGACCGGAGCGTATTTCCGTTGAAAACCCACCGGCAACCGCGAGTAGCCACCCCCGATCAAAGCGCCAACAGCCCACATGGTAGTGGCACTCCAGAGCACGAGAGCGAGCTGCAGCAGAGACCTCGCTGAGTCGAACGGTTGGAGGGCTGTGTGAAGCAGATCAACGGCGGCCCCATCAACGGTGTCCTGCAAAGCAGCTTGTTGCCCGATGAGTAGGAACCCTACAAAACACATTCTTCCGCCGTGACGCGAAACCAATGCGATCGTTCGATCAGCGGCCAAACGAACAGGGCGATCGTCGAGCCGCCACCGGTTCACAGCAAAAACACCCAAAGCGACGAGGACACCAAAGAAACCTGCCGCGAGGATTAGGTCAACCGGAGTCCGAATGATGCGCGGCCAGAGCACAGACTTATAGACATCCCCCGACAATGCTGAAATGCCGTACAAGCCCGGCGGTGTCCCTAGCCAAAAACAAGGCCAGGCTACGGCCATAACACTGGCTGCTAAGGGGACGTTCCGATGGCCATGCGAATTGCCACCCCCGGCGAGCACCCGGACCCCAGCTGCGAGAGCGACCAAGCCAAGTAACACA
>DQEK01000072.1 GCA_003533545.1 Acidobacteriota bacterium
TCCCGCACCGCGCTGTGGTCTCCGTCAACCGGCATCGTTGAAGCCGAAGCACTGGTGCGGGCACTCCATCGCGAAGCGGCCGCCCGAGAGACACTGCTTCTTCCGGGGATGCCGCTCGTTAGCGCTGATCCAAGCGCGAAGGGGGTCGAAATCCGGACGCCGGCCGAAACGATTCACGCCCGAGCTGTGGTCAACGCTGCCGGTCTGTATGCCGACGAAGTCTCGGCGGCCGTTGGTGGACGACAGTTCACGATCTACCCGTGTCGAGGCGAGTACGCCGACTTCGTCGGTCGAAATCGTGGTTTGGTCGGGCGCCCAGTCTATCCGTTGCCAGCGCCGGCCGGTGAGCACCTCGGGGTTCACGTAACCCCCACAACCTGGGGCAACGTGTCGGCGGGTCCCACCGTTCGCTACCAGAACGACAAGCGTAACTATGAGCGTGACCGTCTCCCGGTCGAAGCGTTCGTAGACCCGGTCCGGACGCTACTGCCAACTATTAGACCAGAGGATCTGCGCCTTGGTGGCACCGGAATTCGCGCAAAACTGAGCCCAAACGAAACGACGTTTTCGGACTTCCTCATCGAACAGGATCCGGTACAACCCAGACTCATCCAAGCCGCTGGCATCGATTCACCCGGACTGACCGCATGCCTGTCGATCGCGCGCCGCGTCTCGGCACTTGTGGATGAGATCCTCGACTAGCAACAACCTACGTGCTGTCGTGCCGGGCGGCAAGGTAGCGTGTAACCGCGTCTTCCCACGGCGGCATCACGGCGCCAGCGGTCGCCAGTTTCGCGTTCGAAAGGGCGCAAAATCTAGGCCTCGGTGCCCGCGTCGCCACCGAATCGGTCGTAACCGGTGTCAAGAGCGACTCGCACTGGAGGCTAACAGCAGCGAAGCGGGCGACCTCAAACCACGTAGCCATGCCGGTGTTGACACAGTGATAAAGCCCAGTCGGCGCATCAGCCTCAAGAAGCGCCCGGGTAGCCAGAACGACGTCCGGTGCGTAGCTTGGTGATACCGTCCGGTCAGTAAACCCTCGTACCGGGCGACCAGCCAGCATCGCGTCGACCATCCGGTCGAGCGTGCTGCCCAGCCGTCTCGCGTCCGAGTCGCCTGCCTCAGCACCCCCTCCGAAGAGACTCTCGACCCGGAGAACGTAATGCCGCGCTGCACCGCACGCGAACCACTCTCCAAGCAACTTCGACGTGCCGTAGACGCCCATCGGAGCAGGTACGGCTAACTCGTCGTAAGGCTCTTCCACTCCGCCGTCGAAAACGAAGTCAGTGCCATAGTGCACGAGCACCGCGGCACTCTCTCTCGCCGCCGTCGCTAAAGCTCGCACCGCAAACCCGTTGACTGCCATCGCCGTGACAGGGTCGTCTTCGGCACCATCCACGTCGTTGTAGGCCGCGCAATTAAGAATAACGTCCGGCCGCACCCTTCTGGCCATCTGGAGCACCGCGTCGGGATCGGTAATGTCCAATTCAGTCCGGCGCAGCGCGACGACCTCAAAGTCTTGGCCGAGAATACGGGTGATGGCGACGCCAAGTTGGCCTGCAGAGCCGGTTACCAGGACCTTCATTGGTACTTGATCGCCGCTCGCGCTTCCCGATCCGCCTCGCGACGCCTCACTGTCTCCCGCTTGTCGTGTACACGCTTACCCTTAGCCAGACTCACGGCCACTTTCACCCTACCTCGCTTGAAATACATCCTGACCGGTACGAGCGTCATGCCACGCTCAACGACCTTGCCTATCAATTTCCGTATTTCGCGCTTGTGAAGCAACAATTTACGACGCCGGACAGGCTCGTGGTCAGCGTAACCCCGGTGGCTGTACGAACTAATGTGCACGTTGTAGAGAAACACTTCGCCCTGTTCGACCCGACCGTAACTGTCGCGCAGGTTCACCCGCCCCTCCCTGACTGCTTTCACTTCCGTACCAAGTAAGACAATGCCTGCCTCGAAGGTGTCGAACAACAGGTAGTCGTGCCGGGCTTTCCGATTATCGGTAATCAGCTTTTCCCTGTCTTCTCTCTCAGCAGCCATCCTTCGCTCCGTCGACTCGTCACTCTTGGTACCGCGAGGGCATTGACTGCGTATCCCCCATCCTTCCAGCTTCGATGGCAACTCGAGTCGGTTCGACCTCTCCCTGCGCAAGCTGGGCCGCGAGCAACACCGCGTGCACTAGACTCGAGGGGTCGGCGACGCCGCGGCCTGCGATATCAAGTGCCGTCCCGTGGTCGACAGAAGTCCTGATGATCGGCAACCCCAGTGTCACATTCACGGCCTTACCAAACGCCACCAGTTTTACCGGAATCAATCCCTGGTCGTGATAGCAAGCAACCACCGCGTCAAACCGCCCATCTACCGCCTGACGAAATACGGTATCGGCCGGCAGTGGGCCAACCACGTCCACACCGGCTGCTCGCGCTGTCTTTACCGCCGGTACCAGAACGTCCCGTTCCTCAGAGCCGAACAGGCCGCCCTCTCCAGCGTGGGGATTGAGGCCGGCGAGCGCTAACCGAGGCTTCGGTACTCCGAAACGCGGTAGCTCAGCAGCAGCTAGAGCTAGCGTGGTCTCGACACGTCTCCGCGTTAGCAGACGTGGCACCGCCGAGAGGGGGACATGAATGGTGGCCAACACGACCCTCAAAGGGGCGGAATGAAACATCATCGCCACCTCACGAGTATTGGTCAGGTGCGCGAGCAACTCGGTGTGTCCCCTCCAATCGAACCCGGCCAGCTTCAGCCCTTCCTTGTGAATCGGCGCGGTGGCAATCGCATCTATGCGTCCGGACAACGCGTCAGCCACGGCCAGTTCAACCGCCTGATAGGCGGTCTTCGCCGAATCCGCAGACACCACCCCCGGGGGAAATACCGCACATTCCTCGGACGAAGACGGGCCGTAGAGTACGGGATCGCAGGCCGAAACCACCCGCGGGTCCGCCGCCGCTTTACACGCTATTTCAGGACCGATCCCAGACGGGTCTCCTGTGGTAATCCCCACCCGAACGCGCGCGTTCATGCTCGTTCCCCGATCACCCCTGGCGCAATCACGGCTAGGCTCCGCCCAGTGACACACCTCGTCGATAAGGCGGCACAGGACGTCGCGGTCTACTTTGATGAACAGCTACCGCAACCACCGGCGCCGCACTCGGAACTACATCCGCCAGCGACCCGCTTGCAACTGCTCTCATGCGCGCAACCGGCATGCTGCTCCCCTTTGGCGTTCGGCAGCTCATAGCGGAGACAACACTTTAGCCGGCCACACACCCCAGACAGCCGTGAAGGATTTAGGCTGAGGTTCTGACGCTTCGCCATCTTGATCGAGATGGGCTCGAACGTCTCCAGCCAAGTGGTACAGCACAGCGGGCGGCCACAGGTGCCATAGCCGCCTAGCAATTTGGCCTCATCCCGAGGCCCGATCTGACGCATCTCGATCCGAACCCCGAAGTCACTCGCCAATTCACGTACGAGCTCTCGAAAATCGACCCGCCCTTCGGCAGTAAAGAAGACGATGAGCTTAGATCCGTCAAACAGTTGTTCAACCTTCACTAGTTTCATCGGAAGCGCGCGCTCACGAATCTTCAAGCCGCACACTCGTTGCGCGTCGCGTTCTCGCTGCTCGTGACGCAGACGACGTAACACATCGTCTCGAGACGCACGGCGCAATACGCGCACCGGAGGGTTACCCAGCGACGCGGTCCGTTCGGCGACAAGGGGCACCGTACGGACCACCGCCCCGAACGCCGGTCGCTCACCCATCTGTACAACGACCGGGTCTCCCGGCTCCAGCTTCGGCTCGAAATCAACCTCTGGCAGCAGAAACGTACGAGCCCGCCCGACCGGATTGAACTTGACGCTCATGCAGCGAGGCGTCGTCTCCGTGCCTCTCTGATCGTCCACAGAAATGTACCTCTTACTCTCGACGAGCGAACCCCCTACAGCCTTAGCGCAAGCCAGTCCACCACTACTTTGGCACTGGCGTTCCGGGTTAACGCACGCTCCGCGCGGTCAACGCTGACAAACCCGCGTTGCGCTCGGCCAGCATCATACGACCGCACCAAATCGTCCAGCTCCCCTTCAAGGTCCGTATTTGAGAGCCAAGCCGTCTCACCTCGCGAGGACACCACCTGCAAGTCGCGAAGGAGGGTGCCGA
>DQEK01000097.1 GCA_003533545.1 Acidobacteriota bacterium
CCCCGCACCCAGTTGTGGTCGTAGCCGGCGCAAGTCAGTGTCTCGACGTTGATGCCCCAGATCGATTCCAGACACATGCGCGCTCCCGGCGCATGCAGATGTGGCTCGAAGGTTGTGATCTTGGTGTGCTCAGGGAGCACGTAATAGGCGTGTAGCTGCTGGTCCTTCTTGTTCGCCTGAATGTCGATATCGACCCCGTTCCCCAGCGGACGAAGCGCCCACCTGAACTTCGGCTCGTAGTCCTCCGGGTGGAAGCGCCAGCCAATCTCCAAATGAGATCTGGTGTCCTTGCCGTTGGAGTGCAAGTGCACGGAGTCCGACATCACCTTGCTATTGGCGTGCAGCATGGGCGCTCCCTCCGGGTCGAACACGTCGGGGTTGCGACCCACTTCGTGCACTGGCCAGAACGACCCGCCCGTTGGGCGACCGTCTTCACCGAGTGCCACCGTGCTCCAGACCATGTGGTGGAAGACAAACCGTCCACCCACGGTTTCCCGTGAGTCTTCGGTGTCCAGCACGTCGTTGACTTCTCGAATTTCGACGGAGGCAACATACCGGTCGGTGTTGAGTCCCACGTCGACAGGGGTAATCTCTCCCCACCAGTCCGGAGCATCGCCGCCGATGATGAGTTCCTCCGTTTGGGTGATCAGGTCCGGTTCGCCCAAGGCCCAGAGTCCGGCGCCGCCGACGAGTTTGGGAGGCGGCATGTCAGCGGGGTTCCCCCGCGGCGCGCCATTGTCGGCCCAAACCGCTATCTTGGCCACTTCCTCGTCGCTAAGCGAGGGGTCAAACTGATACTCCTGGATACCGATGTCGCGTTCGACATACCACGGGGGCATCACGCCAGCCACTGGCCCCAGACCGGTTCGCATCTTCATAGCCCGGGCCCAGGGACGCGCATCCTCGTAGGTGATGAGTGACATGGGTGCGACCGAGTCTGGCTGATGACAGTGCTGACAGCTTCGCTGCAGAATCGGTGCGATGTCCTTGGTGAACGTGACATCGTCGTGGTCCGCCGGTCCAATTTGCCCTGCCGCCGCGCCTGGAGTGATCCAGGCGAGCAGTGTCATCGCTCCAAGGCACAAGCCCAACCTCAGGTTCCGAGTAGCCTGTCGTCTCATTGGAAACTCCTTCTCGCCCAGGAAATGCAGCTGCCTGAGCCGATCATTCGTCCGAGCATACCCGTTGAAACAGTGGTTGTCTATTGGACTTAGGACCATATCGTGGTTCTTGCTCTTGGCACTGCGTGTCCCGGAGTTTCGTCGCACCTGATACATGATGTACATGCTCATGCCGAGGAGTCCCAATACCCAGTCTCTACTTGAGGTTCATCTACGGGACCTCCACGGATGCGCGAGGTGTCCCCAGATGCGGCGGCCCGTGGTCAGCGGGGGCCCGGTTGTCAGTAAGGTGTTACTCGTTGGTCAGGCGCCGGGTGACAAGGAACCGAAACTTGGTCGGCCGTTTGCCTGGACTGCGGGCCGAACCTTGTTCCGCTGGTTCGAAGAGGCCTGTGGTTTCGACGAGCTTGTATTTCGTCGGTCTATCTACATGGCTGCCGTGTGCCGGTGCTTTCCAGGGAAGAAACCGCGTGGCGGCGATCGGGTGCCATCCCGCGAGGAGATCGTTAATTGTGCCGGCTGGCTGGAAGCGGAGATGCGGATTCTCGAACCGTCGCTGGTGATTCCAGTTGGTAAGCTGGCGATCGAGCGGTTCGTGCCCTGTTCGGGGCTGGCAAACGTGATAGGCAAGCAGTTTCGGGTGACCCATGTTGGGCACGAGACCGATTTGATTGCACTGCCTCACCCGTCGGGAGCATCACCCTGGCCGCGGATGGAGCCTGGGAAGACGCTGCTGAGAAGGGCGATGGCACTGATTGCCGGTCATCCGGCGATCAGTGCCATCAGCGGTTAAACGCCGTCTACTTGGTGTTTGAGTAGTCGGTGGTGCTCATCCAGTATTGCTCGATTGAAATCGGCACCTGGTACTTGTTTCGTAGCGCTTCCCATGCAGGATCGGCGGCGAAATCAGCCCACACCTGACGCCGATGATCCATGTCGCGATAGGCGAGCATCCAAACCAAAGTGTTCGAATCATCGAGTCGCTGCCAGACCGCGACGACTTCCGCACCGTGCTTCTCGAAGATGGCTACTTCTTCCTCGCGAAAGCGCTGGTGCAGGGTGTTGATGTCACCGCCCCGCGAGGGGTCGGCGGTGTACATTCGGAGCTCAAAGCAGCGGGCGCTCTCACCGACGTTCTGCGAGAATTCGGCCGGCAGTTGACCTTTGGGGCCGCAGGCGTCGGGTGGGCCTTGGGCCTGGGCGGTGCTTGCGAAGCCGAGGCCAACGGCGATACTTAAGGCGAAAGTTACTCTCTTCATGCCTATCCCTCTCTTGGGTGTGTTGCCGGCGAACCGGCGTTCTCGCGGCGCGAGTCGCCGCCTCAGGACGTGAATCGACGACCCATTATATGGGAGTCGCCTTGGCGTGTAACGGTGATTCCTGGGACCCGCCCAGGGCGCGGCCTGACCAGGCCTCGGAACGCTTACGCAGTCGCCGCTCGAGTTCATCTCGCATGTCGACTCGGGGACAGGTTTCAGCCACGTACCGAAGCCAGTTTGTCACATAGTTGGCCAGCCAGCACTCGTAGGCGTGCCGGGTCTCTTCTGTTGAGACCACCGCGAACCCTCGTTCGGCCCACACATCGAACCTGTCCACCGCTAGGTCGAGCAACTGGGTGCGGTACACCCTGGGGTCAAGCGTGACTTGAGCTGTGCGGGCGATCCGTGCGTCCATCTCACGAAGTCGGTCATGAGCCGTGTCGGTCGCGGCGGTCCAGACCGCGAACTCGCGGGTGCCGGGCGGAAATGGGATGCTCCCTTCAACGGGGTCTCGATGTGACCAGCGTGGGTTGGCGGACCCTAGCAGCCCGTGCGGACGCCCCTTCGCCATCCGAAGAGTATAATCGGGCAATTTTCCGGGACGTTGCGCAGTCAGCCCCGGCCGGGCTGCTTCGATGAGAGGAGAGGTGTGGTCATGTCCAGAGTGAGCCTTGAGGTCACCGTTATGGCTCTGGTGCTAGGTCTTGCCGGTGCCGCCGTGGTACCGGCCCAGGTGCTGCCAAACCCGTATCGCCAGGTCGAAGGCTGGGCGACGTTGCCTGGTGGTCGAACGATGGGTGCCGTTGGTGGTGTGACCATGGCGCCAGACGGGCAGCACCTCTGGGCTGTGATCCGCTGCGACGCGACCGCACCGGGTCGGTTTGGCAACGAGTGCCTCGATTCAGATCTCGACCCGGTCGTGAAGTTCAACCTCGACGGCACGGTCGCTGACAGTTTCGGAGGAGGGCTGTTCATTTGGCCACATGGCATCGATGTTGACTCAGACGGGAACGTGTGGGTGACTGACGCGGTTGCCGAAGCACGTACGCCTGAGGGTACACGAGGGCATCAGGTCATCAAATTCAGCCCGACCGGTGAGGTGCTGATGACGCTTGGTACCCCCGGTAGAGCCGGGACGGGGCGAGGCAGCTTTAACGCCCCTGCCGATGTGGTTGTCTCTGACAGCGGCGACATCTTCGTGGCCGACGGCCACGGTGACAACACGAACAATCGAGTCGTGAAGTTCTCCAGAGACGGCACCTACGTCAAGGAATGGGGAAAGACCGGTTATGCGCCCGGGGAGTTCCGTACCCTCCATGCCATTGCCATGGACGCGGACGGGCGAATCTATGTCGGTGACCGTTCGAACAACCGTGTACAGATCTTCGATCAGGAAGGTGAGTTTTTGGCCCAGTGGAACCAATTTGGTCGTCCCAGTGGCATCTTCTTCGATGAGCAGGGTCGCATCTTTGTGGCGGACTCCGAATCGGACGACTTGCAGAACCCGGGCTGGGAGATGGGGATCCGGATCGG
>DQEK01000198.1:0-2773 GCA_003533545.1 Acidobacteriota bacterium
CAGTTGAAAGACATCAGGCACTCATCGATCTGTGGGCGAAGCACGCTACGAGCCTCGCGAATTCACCGTCCGCCGCCGCCGGAGTTCGTCGTGCCGGATGGACGGAGCGTGGTGATGCTCTCGGTCACCGAATCGATCTTGGCTCGGCTGTAAAAAATGGGGAAGTACTGACCACGGGCCCAGAGCTCGAACAAGTCGCGGTAGTGCGGGCTGTCCGGGTCGCCGGATTGTCCCGGCGTGTTCAGACCAACCGAGTTGTCCCAGTTCGACGTGTCGGCCACGATCATGAACGACGCACCGGACGTCTGGTTGTCGCCACCTCCGGTGTTGTGGACGGTGCCGCTGTAACCACCGCGCGGTAGCGGCCCCACGTCGAGCCGCCGGCGCACGTCCGGACTGACGGCCGCCGTCATCGGGTGCCGGATCAGCGCATGCTTGAAGTTTGCCTGCCCGTATTGCCAGTGTGCTGGGTTGGACCCCAGCCGCTCAATAAGATCGGCGCGAGCCTCAGAGAGGCTGGTGGCCAGAACCGCATCACGACCCTGCACCGGGACATCGCCAAAGCGACCGTCCGGCGCCACCAACCAGTCGATGAGTCGTTTCATATTGAGACCACGGACCACGTCCCTAGCTTCGTCTGGCACCACGATTTCCCGTACGTTATTACGGAGGCGCCGCTCAAACGAAACGTAAATGGCCGCCTCCACCGAGTCCTTGTCGAGCACGTAATCCCAATCCAGCAGCCGGTCGCGTAGTGCCGCCACTTCCGGATCGTCGATGCGCACCTCACGCAGCAACGGAACGATGTTCCGTCCGGCCACGGTGAGGTCGTCGTGCTGGAACTGCATCATGTCGGCCACGGTCATGTGCCGACCGGCGTCAAGCATCTCCTCCACCCGGGCCGCCCGCATCTGGTCGCCCCAGGTGTAATGCAGCGCGTCCCAGAACTCGTAGCCGTCCGGAACGGTGTAGTTGTTGGCGGTGCCGTAGTAGCCCTTTTCCGGGTTGACAATGTTGGGTAACGCCTGGATCGGTAGATATCCGTCCCACTCGTAACGCCCATCCCCAGGCACCGGAACCAACCCGCTATGCCGCGGCCGAATTGGGGAGACCCCCACCGCCTGGTAGCCGATGTTCTTCTCTCGATCGGCCCAAATCATGTTCTCGGACGGGATCCGGCTGTACTCGCAGGCCTCCCGAAACTCCTCCCACGTGTGCGCCTGGTCCATGCGTAAGCTGGCCAGATAGGGCGCCGAGCCATAGTCGAGCCACGCCGCCCGCAGCGCATAGGCCTTATGGTTCTCTGGGTCCTCGTACAGTACTGGACCGTGCCGCGTGTACTTGAGTTTCACCGTCGCCGGTGCTTCGTCCCTCACCGGCACGGTCTCCTCGATGACGCTCATCGGTTCCCAGCGCCCGAGATAGCGATACTCATCCTGGTTGTCTGGATTGGTGTCGTAGACGTAGAGATCCTCGTTATCCTGTCCAAAGACAGTCAACCCCCAGGCGCCGTACTCGTTGTGACCGATTGACACCCCTGGCAACACCGGTTCACCGCCACCGATCACATTCCAGCCGGGGGCCACCAAATGCACCCAGTAACGAAGGGACGGCGCCCCCTGGGCCCGGTGGGGGTCGTTGACCATCATCGGAAATCCGGTGATCGTGCGACTCCCGGCCACCACCCAGTTGTTGCTGCCAATAGCGTCATAGTCTTGCTGTTCAAGGTCGATCTCGCTCGGGGTCGCCGCCGCCAGCCGCTGGAACGCGTCGGCGTCGCCGCGATAGGCGACCGCGATGTCCTCTGGTTGGAACCGCAGGCTACGCCGATGCGCGCGGTACAAGTCAAGAATCCCTTGGTCTAGCAGCGAGACGTCAATCGCCGGGTCAATCGTCAGATCAGGCTCCCCATAGTAGTAATTCAGCTCCTTGACGGCGTCGGCGCCGAGCATCGCGACCGCCCGTGCGTTACCGATCTCCGAGCTCACGTTCCCAACGAGTCCCTGGTGTCGCGAGATCACCACTTCTGGCGTCCAGTGCTGTGGCGTGATACCCAGTAGGCGGAACTCGAGCGGCAACAGATCGGGGTCAGCCACCGTCTTGTCAATATAGGCATTGATGCCACGCACGAATGCCGGAATGATCCGGTCACCGCGGTCGTGATAATGCTTCAGGTCGGTGGTTAGGTCACCCCGAAACCGATGTAACCGCGCTCCGATGTCCCGCTGCAACTCGCGCGCGCCAAGAATTTCCGCCACGGTACCGGTGGCCTGTCGTCGCCACACCTCGAACTGAAACAACCGATCCCGCGCCGCCGCATAGCCTTGGGCGAAAAACAGGTCCTCCTCATTCTCGGCGTAGATGTGGTTGATGCCCCAACGGTCGGTAACGAGCTCAACTGGAGAGAGCAACCCAGCGACCCGCAAGGTCTGCTGCTGTGCCGTCACTGACGCCCCGTGGCTTGCGAGCCACACTGTCAGACCAGCGATCACCGCGGTCGACACGTAATTACGAGAAAACATGGACAGTTCCCCTCTGTGTCCGGTTCTTTCGATGGCCGGTGTCGAAAGGCATTATAGTAGCAACGCGATCCCGGCACTCTGGTGGTGGCGCTATAACTCATGACCGATGGGAACTTCCCGGCGGCAGGCCGGTCTGAGCTGCTGACTTCTGAGGACTGGTGGGCCATCTGGCTCGGCGGACTCCTCATCGGTCTGACCGTTACTGGCCTTATCGACGGTGTCGCCGGCGTCGGCCGGTGGACCGGCGACCA
>DQEK01000198.1:3074-4397 GCA_003533545.1 Acidobacteriota bacterium
TCGGCCGGTGGACCGGCGACCCGACCGCCGCCTTCGCCGGACGATTGTTGCCCCTGGCTGTGCTCGGCATCGGGTTCGCCCTGGTCACCGCCCTGGCCGCACGAATCATGGGAGGGTCGTTCATAACCCATCAAGCCGGGTTCATTCCAATGTTCCTGCTGGCTGTTGTCGCTTATTTCCTCGCTAACCAGACCGGGATCAGGGCCGCCGGGGTCGGCTACGCCTTCTGGGCGCTGCTGTTAGGTTTGGTCATCTCTAACACGGTCGGTATACCGAGCTGGTTGAAACCGGCTCTGAGGAGCGAGCTCTACATCAAGACCGGGCTCGTGTTGCTGGGTGCTGAAATCCTGTTCAACCGCATCTTGAACCTCGGACCACCGGGCCTATTCGTTGCCTGGCTGGTTACCCCGGTAGTGATCTTCTTTATGTATCGCTTTGGCCTCAGGGTCCTGAAAATCGGGAGCCCCTCGCTCGTTATCGTCATCGCCGCCGCCACGTCCGTGTGCGGCGTCTCGGCCGCCATTGCCGTCGCTGCGGCGGCACGGGCCAAGAAGGACGAACTGACGCTAGCCGTCAGCATGACGCTCATCTTCACCGTCCTCATGATGGTGCTAATGCCGCTGCTGATCGAGGCGGTCGGTATGGACCCACTCGTCGGGGGCGCCTGGATCGGCGGCACGGTGGACGCTACTGGTGCGGTCGTCGCCGCCGGCGCGATGCTGGGAGAGGAGGCCGGCGAAGTGGCCGCTGTGGTCAAGATGATCCAGAACATCCTGATCGGCGTAGTGGCCTTTCTGGTCGCCGTTTACTGGGTCACCAATGTCGAGAAGTCAGAGGATTCCGTCCGTCCGGGCGCGGGCGAGATCTGGAACCGTTTTCCGAAATTCATCCTTGGCTTCGTCGGCGCATCGTTGCTGTTCTCCTTTGTGCTTGTCCCTACCCTCGGTGACGAAGCCGTGGGCGGAATCATCGACCTCACCTCAGATTTCCGCGGCTGGCTCTTTTGCATCGCCTTCGTCAGTATCGGCCTCGAATCGAACTTCCGAGCCCTGGCGAACCAGATCCAAGGCGGACGTCCGCTCCAGCTCTATCTCGTGGGGCAAACCTTTAACCTGGTGCTGACCCTAGCAGCAGCCTATCTCGCCTTCGGAGGAATTCTCTTTGACCCCGTGCTCTGAAGTTGATGGCTCAGCGGCGACGAGGCCAGACCGAGGGAACGCAGGCGTTCGCGTCAGATGCCTCCGGCAACTCGCCATCGGAGGACTCGCTCTCGCAGCACTCGCCGTAGTGTTGTCACAGGCTGGCCGCTTACCAGGTCCCCTT
>DQEK01000197.1 GCA_003533545.1 Acidobacteriota bacterium
GGTAGCTGGCGTGGCACCCTATCCACTCCCCAGGGAGGCGATACCGGACTGACGCTCACGCTTGTCGCCGACGAGGGAGGCTACGGGGGTGTGGTGACCGGTTTCGCGCCCGGCACGGAGGTCCGACTTTCAAGCGTCGAGACCGACGACGTACAGGTCACGATAACGGGAACGGCCCAGACCGCGTTCGGCCCCCTAGCGCTGATCTATAGTTTGACTCGTGAAGACCGCAATCTAGCGGGAGGCGGTCGAATCACACTGGGAGAGCACGGTTTCGACGTAGAAGTCGAACTCAGCCGGCGCCGCCGTGCCGAGGTGCCTCAACCTCAGGTCGATCAACAGATTTCGTTTTTCTCCGGAACCTGGGCGTTCGAGTACACCGGTGGCGAATTCCCGCCGCTGAGTATCGGGACGCGCAGCGGGACCGTGACCTTCTCCGACATCCCACAGGGACCGTTCGTTCGGGGCCAAGTCACTGGTGAGGTCTTCGGCGACAGTTATGAAGACACTTGGACTATTGGGTTCGACGAAGGTACGCAGGCAATTTATTGGCAGGAACAGTTGTCAACGGGCCAGTATCTCCTCGGGCTCGGTGACTGGACGAGTCCCATTGGCATCACGTTTCTGACCGCGCCGGTAGAGTCGGAGGGCAAGGTCTACGTGCTGAAGCGACTGGTCCGTGTGACATCCGACACCGCGTTCTCCGTTTCCGACGAGTTCTCAGTTGACGGCGGACCGTTCCGACGCCTCGGTGACGGGGCTTACGTGAGGGCGGAGTAGACATTTCGTCTCAACCGGCGAACTCCGGCGTTGGTGCGCGCTTTCTCCAGCGACCAACAGGCGTGTTGCGCCGAAAAACACCGCGATGACCACCCACGAGCTTCTCGCGCGCGACTCCGCACACCTGATTCATCCTCTGCATAACGCCCCAGCCCACCGGAATGCCAAAATTTGGGCCAAGGGCAAGGGCGCGCTGTTAACCGACACCAACGGCGACGAGTACATCGACGGACTCGCAGGGTTGTGGAACGTTCTGGCTGGCCACGGGCGACCGGAACTCGCCGAGGCGGCACGCGCCCAAGCGGAAACCCTCGCCTACGTCTCAGGTTATACCGGTAGCACGAACCTCCAGGCCATCGAACTCGCCGAGCGACTGTCCACTCTCACCTATTCCTCGATCAATCGGTTCTTCTTCACCTGCGGTGGTGGCGAGGCAACCGAGAGCAGCATCAAGATGTCGCGCGCCTACTGGAAGATGCAAGGGAAACCGAACAAAACGAAGGTCATTTCTCGTATCGAGGGCTATCACGGCGTGACGATGGCTGCGATGAGCGCCACCGGACTCAACGCGTACTGGCCGCTTTTTGAACCCCGCGTGCCTGGGTTTGTCCATATTCCCTCGCCATATCCCTACCGCTACAAGGCCCCGGCCGGCGTAAGCCAAGGAATTGCCGCCGCCGACGAGCTAGAGGACGCGATTCTGCGTGAGGGTCCGGACACGGTAGCCATGTTCCTGGCGGAACCGGTCCAAGGGGCAGGTGGCGTCATCGTTCCTCAGGACGACTACTTTCCACGCATTCGCGAGATCTGCGACCGGTACGAAGTGTTGTTTGTGGCCGATGAGGTGATTACTGGCTTCGGACGAACCGGCGTTTTGTTCGCGCTGGACCACTGGGGGGTCCAGCCTGACATCGTGCAATTCGCCAAGGCAATCACCTCAGGGTATGTGCCATTTGGCGGCATCGGGGTCAATGACACCATCGCGTCCACTTTGGACAACGATGACCGCGTATGGATGCACGCCTATACCTATTCCGCCCATCCGGTCGGATGCGCTGTCGCCCTGCGCAACCTCAGGATCATCGAAGAGGAGGACCTGACCGGACAGTGCGCTGACAAGGGTCGTCGTCTCCTGTCCGGGTTACAGGCGACACTCGGTGACCATCCGCACGTCGGGAACATCCGCGGTAAGGGTCTGATGTGTGCCGTGGAGTTCGTCGCTGATCGAGGCAGCACCCAGAGCTTTCCAGCCGCCGAGAAGATCGGTCCTCGGCTACAGCAGGAAACGGCCCGCCGTGGTCTCTTCAGCCGCGTCAAAGCCGACAGTTACCTTTTGGCCCCTGCCGCCGTCATCACCGACGACCAGCTGGACCGAATGATTGAAATCCTCGCCGACTCTGTCCGGTCCGTACTTGGCTAGGTTCAACGTGGACCCGGGGTGCAATCCGCGAGCTCGCGGCCGCGTGGAGTCCGATTCTCAGTAAAGCAGTTCGAGCGTTAAGCGCGTTGTCACCGGAACATGCAGTACGCCACTATCGCAGTCTACTTCGCCGTCCTGCTACTGCTCGGCGCCCTGGCCTCCCGGCGGGTCAAGAGCCTCGACGATTATTATCTTGGTGGAAAACGACTCGGTTACTGGGTAGCGGCCTTCTCAGCCAGGGCCACGGGCGAATCGGCCTGGCTCATTCTCGGGCTGACCGGTCTTGGAGCCGCCGCCGGTCTCAGCGCCCTCTGGGTCGTGCTCGGAGAAATGCTCGGCGTGGGCGCCGCCTGGTTCCTGATGGCCGCCCCGTTTAAGTCGGCCACCGATCGTGCTGGCGCTGTCACCGTCCCCGACTACTTGGTCAGCCGGTTCGGGTCCGTCGCCGCCCCAGACCGAACGCGACACCTCCGACTCGTCGCTGCCGTCGCGCTGACGGTCTTCGTCACCATCTACGTCAGTGCGCAGATCGACGCCACTGGGAAGGCGTTCGAGAGCTTTCTGGACTGGAACTACTACACCGGGGCGCTGATCGGATTCAGCGTCGTTGGCATCTACACATTTAGTGGCGGTTTCCTAGCGGTCGCCTGGTCAGACCTGTTCCAAGGCATCCTCATGTTGGTGGGGCTCGTACTCCTCCCACTCGCCGCGGGTGCCGCACTTGAAACCGGGGCCCTAACCGCCGGACTCGACCCGTCGCTGCTGAACCCGTGGGGCCCTGGCGGTTTCACGCTGCCGAACGTGCTCACAATCGTGAGCTACGCCGCCATTGGCATCGGTTTTCTCGGGTCTCCACAGGTGTTTGTGCGGTTGATGGCGATTAGGGACCAACACCAGATTCGGGCCGGACGATGGGTCGCCGTTGCTTTCACGCTCGCGACCGACACCGGCGCGGTCCTCTCCGGGATGATGGGACGAGCCCTGCTGGTCGGCGCGGACGGCGATTTCGCCACGACCCTCGGCGCCTCCGGCGAACAGGTCTTGCCGGCGCTAGTGGCCCACCTATTTCCACCAGCGGTGGCCGGACTGTTTGTGGCCGCCGTACTTGCAGCGATCATGTCGACAATAGACTCGCTGCTGGTAGTAGCATCGAGCGCCGTCACCCGGGACATCTACCAGCAGACGCTCCACCCGGAACGGTTAGGTGAGACACTAACCGGGCTGTCTCGTTTGGTCACGCTAACGCTGGCGTTAGTCTCCCTGGCCATCGCGCTAGCGGTCTCAGCGGTGGCGCCAGACCGGACTATTTTCTGGTACGTAATTTTCGGGTGGTCGGGTATCGCCGCCACGTTCTGCCCGGTCATCGTACTGTCTCTGTGCTGGCCCCGCTATAACAGCCAAGGGGCCTTGGCCTCAATGCTGACCGGGATGGTCGCAGTACCATTCTTCAAGTTCGTCGTACCACTGGCCCCAGGATGGGGTCCCTTGGTAGCGCGGGCCGAAGAGTTGGCACCGTCGTTTCTGGTAGCGCTCGCCGCCGGTGTCATGGCCACCCTCGCTACCGCACCGCGGAATCCCTAACGCGGCCGCCGGGGCCGAGCCGACCCCATCTATCGTGGCCTAATATCACCTTGAGCTGGCTTCTCGGTCTCGCCTAGCACGTATCCTTTCGCTTTCCAGTCGTTCAGGCCGCAAAATTCAGCTGTCGTGTAACCGTTTCGAGTGAAGAGCTCCGCAGCACGGGAGGCTCGGCCACCACCGTTTCAAAAAAACACGAGCCGGACATCCTTTGGGATGTCCGACATCCGTCCCTCCAGTTGCCCAAGCGGTATATGGATCGAGCC
>DQEK01000223.1:0-7270 GCA_003533545.1 Acidobacteriota bacterium
CATTTCCCGAAAGTTCTACTAGGCCGAGGCTTGACTATATAATTTTTGACTTGGTCGTCGGCGTTGGAATGTCTCCGCGGTTCTCCAAAATTTGCTTGTAGTTTCGCCTTGTTTTGTGAGCGCGATTCCGATGAGTTGCTGCCCTAGAAAAAGCGCTGAGAAACTGGTCCTATGAATAGCGGGTGGGTCCGTATCGTCTCGTGTTTGGTGTGGATGGCTGTTGGGTTGTCAGCGCAGACTAACACTGGTGCACTCACCGGGGTCGTGCGCGACACTAGCGGCGGAGTGCTTCCAGGTGCCACCGTTCTGGCGATTCACCCCGATAGCGGGCGTAGCGTTGAGCGTGTGGTGGATGCCGAAGGCCGATTTTTTTTGCCGGCACTGCCCATCGGCAGTTGGGAGGTGGCGGTTGAAATGCCGGGATTCGGGAGGGAGACCCAGACCGGGATCGACCTTGAGATCGGCCGCACACTCCAGTTGGAGTTCGCGCTTTCCCTTGGAGCGTTGAGCGAAGAAGTTACGGTCGAAATTAGTACACCGCTTTTGCAGGTGAGCACGGCTGAGATTAGTGACGTCATTGAGGCCCGCGAGGTCGAGCAAATGCCGCTCAACGGCCGGCAATTCCTACGACTTGCTCAACTGAGTGATGCGGTGGTGATTCCGCCGGGCGGGACCCGGGGTGGTGCACTGCAACAGGCGGGCCCGTTGCCCAACGTCGGTGGTCAACGCGCTGGTCACAACATCTATATGCTCGATGGGTTCAAGGTAACCGACGAGCTGTTCAACAACTTGGTCATCAACCCTTCGGTCGATTCCATTCAGGAATTCAAAATCCAAAAATCGATGTACCCACCTGAGTTTGGTGGCAAGGCCTCGGCTCTGATCAACGTGGCGACTAAGTCCGGTTCCAACGTCTACCACGGGAGCTTGTTCGAATTCATTCGCGACGAACGTTTCGACGCGCGTAATTTTTTCGACGATCCGAACTTGCCGGTGCCCCCGCTCGATCAGCAACAGTACGGAGGGACGTTCGGCGGTCCGATCGTGCCTAATCGAACGTTTTTCTTCGTGAGTTACGAGCGGCAGGATACCCGACGGTCGATTACGAAGACATTCTCAGTGCCGGATTCCGCCGCGCGCGCCGGGGATTTTTCTGGATGGGATCCGGTCTGCGATCCGACCACCGTCAACCCAGTCAGCGGCGCGTGCACGCCCTTTGTTGGCAATCAAATTCCTGCGGGGCGAGTTGATCCGATTGCGCAAGCGTTCCTATCGAACGTTCCGCTCCCGACCGGGAGCGGGCGGTTCCAGAACCTGACCTCGGTTGAGCCTCAGGACAAGGATGTTCACCAATTCAGTTTTCGTGTTGATCATCGACTGACCGACACCGACCAACTGTTGGTACGGTATAGCTCCTTCGATGCGGACGAAATTCAGCCGTTTGGCACCAGTGTGCAGCAAGAGGCGTTGGTCCCAGGCTTCGGACGAACGCTCGATACGACGACACGCAACCTCGGGGTGAGCCACACTCACACTTTCGGGTTGGGCATGCTGAATGAATTCCGGTTCGGCTACATGCGAGTGGATGGTGGCCAGCGGAGCCTGAACGTTGGAAACGACTTCGCTGCACAGGTTGGATTGCAGGGGGTCAGCGACAATCCTCGAGATGTCGGTTTCCCGCAAGTCTCGACCGCGGGGTTGTTCAGCACGATGGGCGATCCGACGACTTTCGTGTCTCGTGATAACGAGCACTTTGAGATGTACAACAATTTTCTGATCGACCGGGGTGAGCACCAACTGAAATTCGGCGGCTACTTGTTTCACCTGCGGTTTCGTCCAGTCAATGCCGACACTGCTCGTGGGTCGTTCGTGTACTCCGGTCAGTGGACCGGTAACGCCCTGGCTGATTTTCTGCTTGGGTTTCCGACCTCGGCGAGGTCAGGGATGGGTGGCGGCCAGGAAGACGCGCGCACGACCTGGTTGCATCTTTATGCCCAGGACGATTGGCGAGCGCGAGAGAACCTGACACTCAACTATGGCCTGCGTTACGAATTCAACTCCCACATGAAAGATGTTGGCAACCGACTGTCGTCGATTGATCTGTCGGTTCCTGGCGGCCGTTACGTGATTGCCAGCGATGATGCTGGCAATATTTCTCCGGACGCTGAAGCGCTTCTGCCGGTGCTCCCTATCCCGTGGGTTTCCTCGGCGGAGGGTGGGTGGGAGCGGGGCCTGTTGCGCCCAAGCAAGCTGCGTCTGGCTCCCCGGCTCGGGTTCGCGTGGTCGCTCGGACAAGAGCGGCCCGCCGTGATTCGCGGTGGCTACGGGGTCTTTTTGAATCAGTGGGCCTACAGTGTCCAGACTGCATTCACGCGTAACCTTCCGTTCTTTTTCCTGAAACAGGTCGACGCACCGTCGGATCAGCTGATTCCGACGCTCCGAACCCGGGACATCCTTGTCAGCGAGGGGACCGGTAGCATCGGCGGTACGATCATGGACAACGACTATCAGGTCGAATACACGCAGACCTGGAGTGGTGGACTCCAAATCGAAGCGGTGTCCCGCACGATGTTCGAAGTGTCCTACATGGGGTCGTACACCATTGGCGCCGACAATTCGACGATCCGGAATGTACCAATGCCGGGTCCCGGCTCGATTGCCGAGCGTCGACCGATCCCGGCACTGGGAGCGATTCGTGCGATCCGATTCGACGGCAAGTCGATTTATCACGGGGTGACCTTCAAGACGGAACGGCGGTTTGACGGGTTGTATTCGTTCAATGCGGCTTACACGCTGTCGGAGTCTCGAGACGATGCTTCAAGTCCTGGAGCGACGGCTTTCGAATCGAACGTTCCACAGAACGTGCGAGATATTTTCCCCGGTGAAGAAGCGCTATCCAGCTTTCATCATCGGCATCAATTCGTTGCTAGTGGAAGTTATCAATTACCCTTCTTCGGGCGCAGCGGCGGGATTGCTGGGGCTCTCGGGGGTCGGTGGCGAGTGAACGCCATAGTCACCGTCCAGTCTGGGGCGCCTTTCACGGTCAACCTCGGGCAGGACCGAGCGAACATCGGGTCAGGACCAGCCCAGCGTCCCAACCAGATCGGTGATTCGAAACTCCCCGCGGGGCAACGGTCCGCGGAACAGTGGTTCAACACCGCAGCCTTCGTGTTGCAGACTCCCTTCACCTTCGGGAGCGCCTTACGAAATAGCGTGTTCGCTCCTGGTCTGGCTGCGCTCGACCTCTCTATTCAGAAGGACTGGTATGTGGGGCAGGACGGACGTCTTGAGTTCCGCTGGGAGATTTTCAACCTGCTCAACCGAGCCAATTTCGACGTGCCTAATCGTGTGTTCGGCACGCCCAACTTTGGTCGCATCTTTAGCGCCCAGAATGCACGGGAGATGCAGTTCGGTCTTCGCTATAGTTTCTGAGCGCCGCGTTGCGGCTTGCAGCTCATGCTGACGTCAGATGCGGTTAAGACCCGCGCGCGTGAAATCGGGTTTGACCTCTGCGGAATCGCTGCTGCTGAGGATCACGCACAGTTACCCTTTTTGAGGGAGTGGTTGGATCGGGGCTACGCCGGCGAGATGGGTTACCTAGCCCGAACGGCCGAGCGTCGGGCCGACGTTCGTGCGGTGATGCCTTCGGCGCGGTCTGTGATAGCGCTCGGCACGCTGTACAACTCAGACCGGCCCTACTCCACGGAGGTCTCCGATTCCGGTGAGGCGTTGATTTCTAGATACGCTTGGGGAGAAGACTATCACCGTGTGCTCGGAGTTCGTACTGAGGCGCTTCGGGATTGGATGGTCTCGATGGATCCGTCGATTGAGACCCGAGTGTATGTGGACACTGGTCCCGTGCAGGAGAAGGTCTACGCGGAACGTGCTGGGGTCGGATGGATCGGAAAGAACACCTGCCTCATCAACCCAAGACTGGGGTCTTGGCTATTCCTGTCGGAGGTGCTCTGCAGCGCGCCGCTTGACTCCGATGCACCGGGCTTGGACCAGTGTGGCAGCTGTACGTTGTGCCTTGACGCTTGTCCTACCGAAGCGTTTCCAGAGCCGGGTGTACTCGACGCGACGCGCTGTCTGTCCTACCTCACCATTGAGACGAAAGGTGCCATTCCGGCGGAAAACCGCGCTGAACTTGAAGGGCACGTCTACGGGTGTGACGTGTGTCAGGAGGTATGTCCTTTCAACAGTGGAGCGCCGGTTAGTCAAGACCCGGCCTGGGAGCCGCGTGGATTGTTCGATAGGTCTCGTCTTGCGACGCTCTGGCGGCGGTCAGACGCCGATCTCCGCGCAGCGATTCGTCATGGGGCGATGTCCCGTGTGCGAGTTAAGCGATTGCGCAGAAATCTTGCGGTAGCGATGGGGAATAGCGGTGCAGACGACGTGGCCGCGGCGCTAGAGCAGGAGCCGCCTGATGCTGACTCGTTACGGGAACCGCTGGTGGCCGAGCATGTTGCCTGGGCTCGTCGGCGTGTTCGCCGAACCTAAAGTACAGGCTGTGCGGCGTAGGACGGTCGTTCACGAGACCTGATAAGATCGAAAACAGCAATGATGAGGACAGGAGACGGCGCGACCTTGGCTCCGACCCTACTGCTGTCGATGCCGCAGCTACGAGACCCTAATTTCCAACAAACGGTCGTGTTGTTGTGCGAGCACACGGACGACAGCGCTTTCGGATTGGTACTGAATCGACAGACCGATACCCCCGCTTCATCCGCTGTGCAACTCAGTCCGCCGGTGGACGAAGACAATGGTTTGCAGCTTTGGATCGGCGGTCCGGTTGAACCCGAACGGGGATGGATATTGACGGCGGAAGAGCCGCCTGAGGCTGACTCGGTTCAGGTCTGCGATGGCCTCTATTTGTCTACCTCGCCTGATCTGCTGCGGCGGGTGCTCGTCGGTAGTCCGCCGGATCGGACGCGGTTGCTGACGGGCTACGCGGGGTGGGGTGCTGGGCAACTTGACGACGAACTTTCGTCGTCATGGCTCCTTGCTGACGTCCAGATTGACCTCATCTTTGACACGAAGCCCAGCCAGATGTGGGAGACCGCGATCCGTCGCCTTGGGGCGGAGCCGTCGATGCTTCAGATGGGGCGAGGAGTGCACTAGCCTGCGGGCACCAAGATCTGCCAGCGCGGGGATTTAGGAGGCGAAATGGTGAAGCGAGCGACAAAATCTACCACGCAGAAAAGTGTGAAGCAGGCGCTCATCGACGGGTTGAACGATGATCTCAATCTCGAGCTTGAGGCGGTCTTGCGGTACCTACATCATTCGGCGTCAGCGACTGGTTTGCTTGGGCATGAACTGCGCGAGGAGTTGAAGTCGGACATCGTCGGTGAGGTGAACCACGCGGTGTTCTTGGCCGACAAGATCACTGCGCTGGGTGGAGAACTCGACATCAAGCCAGCGATGCCAGCGAAGGTGCGCACCGCGAAGGAGATGATGCAAATCGACATTGCTGCTGAGCGCCAAGTGATCAAGAACTACGCCAGGCGAATCGAGCAGGCGGAGGCTTTCGGCGACAAGGGATTGGTCATCAGACTTGAGGATATGCTTGCCGAAGAGACGGATCACGCCGAGGAATTGGAGCGTCTCAGGCGCTAGCCTGCGTCAACCTTTGTCGGTCAGGCGGTTGCGGTG
Organism: Acidobacteriota bacterium; assembly: GCA_003533545.1. Classification (GTDB taxonomy): domain Bacteria; phylum Acidobacteriota; class Vicinamibacteria; order Vicinamibacterales; family UBA8438; genus DQEK01. Next base: position 5,653 of record DQEK01000223.1, read on the forward strand.
CATCGAGCGCACGGTGCGGTAGATGGGCTTGACACGCCGCTGTTCCTCAACGCGCTCGAGTTCGTTGCGCCGTTGTTGCAATTGGGTTCCCTCGTGCTTGAGTTGGAGGTAGTTCTGGAGTCGCCGCGGCGAGAGTGTCCCGGCCACGACGGCGCTTCGTACCGCGCAGTTCGGTTCTTGGTCGTGCGCACAATCGCGGAACCGACAAGCGGTCGCCAGTGTTTCGATGTCGTCGAATGTGTCGTTTAGTGATTCCCTGGCGTCCCAGAGCTGAAGTTCGCGCATGCCTGGGGTATCGATCAACAGGGCCCCGTCTGGCATCACAATCAGTTCCCGCTGTGTGGTCGTGTGTCGACCCCGACCGTCACGTTGTCTGACGGCGCGAGTGCGCTGGCGGTCGACCCCCAGCAATCGATTGATAATCGTCGATTTCCCGACCCCGGATGACCCTATCAAGGCGATGGTCCGACCCGGCGCGAGGTGCGCCTCGAGCGCGTCGACCCCGACATCTTGAACGCAACTCATGACATGTGTTGGGATGTCAGGTGCGATTTTAACGATACTTGCTCGAGCCGTCTCGACGTCGGAGCAGGCGTCTGCTTTGTTCAGCACAATGACCGCGTCGGAGCCGCTTTCGCGAATAGCCACCAGGTAACGTTCGATACGCGGAACGTTGAAATCGTCATCGAGTCCGCACACTAAGAACACGACGTCGATATTGGCGGCGACGAGTTGCCGTCGGGTCGGTTCACCAGGGGCTCTCCGCGAAAACGACGTTCGCCGAGGCAGTACAGCTTCGATGGTGGCCTTCTGTTCCGTCTGATGGGGCCGCATCGCGACCCAGTCACCCACTACAGGTATCGCAGCTGAACCTGCGGACTGATGCCGGTGTCGACCTGACACCTCGGCCATCACTTCGCCCTCTGCGCCCAGTAGCTGATAAAGGTAGTTGTGTGCGACGGCGACCCGGGCCGGAGTCAAACCCTGTCCGGCGTGTGGCAGAAACTGCTCAGCGAAGTCTGCGTCCCAGCCGAGCCTTCCAAGGTTGACCAAATCGGAGTGACTGTCAACGTGCGGTCGCATAAAGTCGGCCCTGCGCAATCCTTCTTACCACAGGGGCCCACGCGGATCACGTGTTGTCGTGGTCTGCCGTTGATAAATCTGTGGAAATGAGCTCGTCACCTAGGGGTTTTCAGTGGTTCTTCGGCGACCGTACCGTTGCCGGACCGGCGATGTCCCTAACGCTACGGTGGCTGGGGCGGTCCTCGTCCGCGCAGGAGGCGACAGACCGCCGCAATCAGGGCTTGCGATCGGTGTTAGCGTGGTGTGCGGTCAGAAACGGCTACCCGTTGCCTTGTCGGCTCGCGTCAAGGGTCACGCGTGTCACACTACCCAGCAAATAGTCCAACTTGATGCGATCGCCGGGCTCGAGGTGTAGGTCGACGCATTCGGGCCCGACCCTTGCCATTTGGACAGGGCCGTCACGGTCGTCCGGATCGGAGAACGATACATCCCACGAAATTTGTCCGTGGATACTGACGGGTTGCACTTTCCGTAGAATGCCCGCTCGGCTACCTTTGAGCACGGGCAGGATCTTACCTCAAAGTCCGCGGTGGTC
>DQEK01000223.1:7673-7964 GCA_003533545.1 Acidobacteriota bacterium
TTCTTCGAAATTGTGCAGGCTGACGCCGAGGAGTCGAACCGGACGGGTGCCGGCGTCCGTTCGATCGAGGAGCCCGACCGCACGAGAAACGATGCGGTCAGGCTCCCTGGTGGCGGGTCGCTCACTATGACTGCGCGTGATCGTAGTGAAGTCTGAGTATCGCACTTTGATGGTAACGGTGCGGGCCAGAAGTGTCCTCTGCGCCAGCCGGTCGGCGCCCCTCCGAGCCATTCCCTTGAGTTCGGTGCGGATCGTGTCGAGGTCGGTCAGGTCCTTGACGTAGGTGTTCTC
>DQEK01000329.1:0-496 GCA_003533545.1 Acidobacteriota bacterium
GCGGCGCTGCTCGACGAGATGTGCGACCGCTACGGGCCAATTCCTGCCTCGGTTGCCACTCTTGTGGGCTACGGTCGAGTCCGGCTGTTGGCTGACCGGCTCGGCGTGGAAACGATCGATCGTGACGCCCATCTGCTGGTCCTAAAGTTCAGATCCACGACGGCCGTGGACCCGACGCGCCTGATGCGGTTCGTGGAACGCCGCTCGGGGGTCTCACTAAAGCCACCGTCGATAATGACGGTGGACCTGCGCGATGTGAGTCAGCGGACTTCGGAAAGGCAGGAGTCGTGGTGGACTACGCGTGCTCACACCGCTGAGGTCCGGGGTGGGTTTTCGCGAGCCGACTATCAGAAAGCCGAGCGAAGCCGTGAGGGACCGACCCAACTCTTGGCCCGGGTCGGGGACTTGTTGGTGGAGTTGTGCGGAATGGAAGCGATAGAATCCTAGGAACAGAGGTTTATGCGGATGCGAATGTGTCAATTGATGACGGGGCTGG
>DQEK01000329.1:884-9454 GCA_003533545.1 Acidobacteriota bacterium
ATGTTCCGGGTGCGGTTGTGTTCGAGCGGATTCTGGTGAAAGTGAATGGCGAAGTCATCAGCCAGGGTGACTTGGAGGAGGAGCAGATCGAAGCGTTTCGAGGTCGTGCGGTACCGCAGTCAGAGGCCGCGTTGCGGCAGGCAGTCCAAGAGTTGACGCCGCAACTCATAACCCTGGCCGTTGACAACTTGTTGCTAGTACAACGCGGGCGCGAGATGGGCTACGACCTGACTGACGAGCAGTTTGGCGAAATAGTCGACGGGATCAAGGTGGAAAATGGCTTCGATGACGAGGAGCTTGCTGCAGGGCTCGCTGTTGACGGGATGACGATGGCCGACCTGCGCAGTGTCGTCGAAGAGCAGATGCTGATCCAGCAAGTGCAACAGATAGAAGTGAACCGACGCATTTCTATGACGGGCTTCGAAGCTCGTGAATACTACGAGGATAACATCGAAGAATTCACTCCTTCGCCAACCGTGACCCTTCGCGAGATCTTGATTGCCACGCCGGAGGGCGGCGGGGCCCTTGACCAAGCGGCACGGATGAAGGCAGAGGCCGCACGCGGAAGGGTTGCCGGCGGGGAAGATTTCGCTGAAGTGGCTGCGGAGATGTCGGATGCGGCGTCGCAGGGCACGGGTGGGCTCGTCGGCCCAATTGAGCTGGGAGACTTGGCTGAGGGGGTTCGCGCACGGGTCGAGGTCCTTGAGGTCGGCCAGGTCGGCACTGTTGAGCGGACGCCCGCTGGGTACCACATTCTGCAGCTGGCCTCTCGTACTGATCCGGAGCCGAACGATTTCGACGAGATCCGAGACAGCATCGTTGACTCCGTTTTTGAGAGTCGGCGTCTCGGTGCGTTGGAAGACTACCTGGCCAGCCTGAGAGAGGCCGCGATCATCGAGTGGAACGACGAGACTTTGCAGGGCCTTTTTGAGGAGTACGTCGAGACACGAGCCGCGGGACTGTGATGCTCGTTAGTAGCCGATGACTCCGCTCGTAGATCTTGCCGATATGTCCCGCGCCAGCGCGGCCGGCTCCACGGTAGCCTCTCAGGCTCCGTGGTTTGCGATCTGGACCCGGTCCCGCCACGAACAGGTTGTTCGCGAGCAGCTTGAGCACAAGGAGATCGAGACCTTTCTTCCAACCATTACCCGGTGGAGTCGGTGGAAGGATCGACGGAAGAAGGTCGCGTGGCCACTATTCCCAGGGTACTGTTTTGTGCGGGCCGAAATTGAGGCCAGGCCCGCAATTCTGCGTTGCACTGGTGTCGTCAACATCGTGTCATCCGCAGGCGCGCCAGCCCCCATCGCTAACGAGGAAATCGACAACATCCGGCGTCTTGTCGACACGGACCTTTTGTACGACCCGTGTCCCTTTATCCGGAAGGGCATGATGGTCGAGGTTGTACACGGTCCCTTGAAGGGGGTAGTTGGACGTCTCGTTAGGAAGGGCGCTCGTGCCCGGCTTGTGCTGTCGGTTGATCTAATTGGCCAGGCTGTGGCGGTTGAGGTGGACGCTGCCGATGTGAGGCCGTACTGAACATGGGGCTGGCGGTTGAATCCATGGCGGACCGAGTGCTCAAGATCGGTTCCGTGTCGCTCGACTCGCCGTATGCTCTTGCCCCGATGGCCGGAATGACCGACACGGCGTTCCGGCGACTGGTCAAGCGGCGTGGCGGTTGTGGTCTCGTCGTGACCGAGATGGTCAGTTCGGAGGGCCTTGTCCGAGGGATTGACCGAACGCTTGAGTACGCTGAGTTCACCGAGGAGGAGCGACCTGTTTCCATTCAGATTTTCGGTGGGGACCCGGTCACGATGGCCGAGGCTGCCAGGATCGTCGAGGGCATGGGGGCCGACATTATTGACGTGAACATGGGTTGTCCCGTGCGAAAGATTGCCAAACATCAGGCAGGGTGCAGTCTGATGCGGACTCCTGAGCACGCGGCGACCGTCGTTTCGGCGATGACCGGTGCGGTTTCGATTCCGGTCACGGTCAAAATGCGCGCAGGATGGGACGACGACCACGTTAATGCCCCGACAATGGCAGGTTTGATGGAGCAGTCTGGGGCTGCTGGAGTGGCCGTGCATGGACGTACAGCGCAACAGTCGTATACAGGACGCTCGGATTGGAACCTTATAGACGAGGTTGCCAGACGCGTGACCATTCCTGTTTTTGGTAGTGGTGACTGTGTTGCGCCGGAGGAAGTGGTGGAGCGTCTCAAGGAAACGGCTGTGGCCGGTGTGTTGGTAGGGCGAGGGGCATTACGAAATCCATGGATTTTTGAGCAAGCGGAACGACTGGCCCAGGGTGGGGCGAAGGGATCGGTCGCGCTTGTCCAACGTGGATGTTTCCTGCTGGCGTATATCGATCTTCTCCTAACCGAGGGAACATCTGAAGCACATGGGTTTCGACACCGCGCAACATCGGCGCCCGAGACGGGTACGCGTCGCCGCGGTACCGCTAGCCGCGAGCGGTGGGTCGTCAACAAGGTCAGAGCGCTCGGTTCCTGGTACACGAAAGGCGTCGACAACGGGTCGCGGTTGCGCAAGGCCATCAACCACGCTGGTTCCCTCAACGAACTCCGGACTATCATCCACGACTTCTTCGGGGCGACCGAGGAGATGCCTCTTGCTTTTCCGAATGCAGCCCACGAAATTGTGGAGGCCGGAGGCCTCTAATCACGTTGGTCGCCGGCCCATCCAAGGAGGCGGTGATGCCCAAACTCATTGAGGAGCCGACTGTGATTCAAAGCGCGGGCAACAAGCCGAAGCGCATCGAAGAATATGTGGGGCGCGTCAATACTGGTGACGCGGGTGTCAGCGTGGCCCGCATGGTATCCCCGGAAGGCTGGGTCGAGCCTGGGCAGAAGCCCGGATTCCGGGAGATCACGCTCGTATTGCGCGGTCTACTTCGGGTCGAACATAACGAGGGCGTGATCGATGTTCGAGCCGGTCAGGCGGTCGTCACGTCACCTGGCGAGTGGGTACGCTACGACACTCCAGAGCCCGGGGGGGCCGAGTATGTGGCCGTCTGCGTTCCGGCATTCGCGCCCAGCACCGTGCATCGCGATGACGGGTGACTCACCCGGGATCCTCGCGGGAAGGTCTCCGCGCCGGTTAACTTCGGGGCCTTCGGGGCGGCGTTTGGCGTATGATTGGCCCCGGAATACCTATCAGATTGAGAGCGGAGGCTGGTAATGAGCACGACCCGTGGTGTCTCCGACCAGGGTGCGTCAACTCTCTGCTGTTGCGGGGCAGCGAGTGGTCCTCTGGCCTGGTTGTTCGGTATGGCGTTGCTTGTCGCGGTAGGGTTGGGCGCGGTGAGAGCGGCCGGACCAGCACCGGATGGGTGGGTTGACGACCTGTCACCCATTAGCGCGGCCGACTGGGACTACGACAAGGCCGCGCATCTCCTGGAGCGGGTCGGGTTCGGTGGGACGCCGGTCGAGGTTGAGCGGCTCGCAGGGATGACCCCCGAACGTGCGGTCGACGAGCTGGTCAACTATACGACCATCGACAACGGTCAGACGCCAGGCTTCGAGGCGTCGCCGATCTGGGACTCCGGTATGGACCCGTTCCCGAAGAGCCGGGCGGAAGCGGTTCGGATCGCCAGAGAGACAGGGGTTTCGATGGGCGTTGCCATGCTGCCTGAGGGTGAATCCCGTCGACTCCAGCCGGTCGTGAATAAGTTTTTCTACGGCCTTCGGTCCAACGCCATTGAAACGCAGCGGTTGGCGATTTGGTTTGGGGAGCGGATGCTGATTACGCAGCGCCCGCTCGAAGAGAAGCTCACTTTGTTCTGGCATGGGCATTTCGCGACGGGCAATGGCAAGGTGCGCGATACGCGAATGATGCTCCAGCAGAACGAAATGCTACGGGCGAACGCGGCTGGAAGCTTTCGCGATCTCTTGGTGGGGATTCTGACTGACCCCGCGATGTTGGTGTATCTCGACAACGGAGAGAACCGGAAAGGGCACCCGAACGAGAATTTCGGCCGGGAGCTGCTAGAGCTCTTCACAATGGGAGTGGGCAACTACACGGAGCAGGACATCCGAGAAGCTTCCCGGGCATTCACGGGATGGACGAATGATGTACTAGAGTTCAAGTTTGATGCGACGAATCACGATGATGGCGAGAAGACATTTCTCGGTCGAACGGGGGCGTACAACGGCGAAGACATCATCGACATCATTCTCGACACGCCGGTGACGGCGGAGTACATCAGCGCGAAACTGTACCGGTTCTTCGTACGCGAGGACATCGCCGATGTCACCCGCGCAGAACTTGCGACAACGTTCCGAGAGAGTGGTTATCAACTTCGGCCGCTCTTGCGCCGGATGTTTCTATCGAAGGATTTCTATAGTGACGCGTCCTACGCGACCCAGGTTAAGAGTCCGGTGCATCTGGTGGTGTCGACCTACCGGAAGCTGGGATTAACCCGGCTGCCCACGATTCCCGATTTTGGACGCCTGACCGCCGGTCTAGGACAGACCCTGTTCAACCCTCCCAACGTCGCCGGGTGGGCTGGCGGAAGGACATGGATCACGCCGGCGCTGTTGCTCGAGCGAGGGAACCTGTTTCGCGGCGTGCTGTTACCAGACACCGACGGATTTTGGGCACCGGACCGAGCCTTGCCCGGAATATACGCACAGGTTGGGGCGCGGATCGACCGGGGCATGAATATCACCGCAGCGACCCAGGAGGGCGATGCGGAGTCGAGTTTGCTGACCGATCGGGATGAGGATTACAACACGCGATACGGCGGGTACATGGGCTACGTCATGGCCTACGAACGGCTCAATCTCGTGCCACGACATACCGCGGACCTCGATTTGACCGGGATGGTCCGTAGTGCCGGGATTTCGACGGTTGACGATGTCGTTGATTACTTCAGCCGCCGTTTTTTGCGGGTGCCGCTCGCCGCCGACCCGCGCGCGGTGCTCGTCAGGCACCTGCAAGAGGACCTTGGAAGCGATCGCGTTCCGGCAGCCGAAACGCCGCAGGTCGAACTGGCACTGCGCTCTCTGCTCTATTTGGTTTTGAGCTCGCCTGAGTATCAGCTTGCCTGAGGGAGTTTCGAAAGAGGACGACATGATAATTCGACGTTTCAATGGGTGTGGGTGCTCGCGCCGGGATTTTCTGCAAAAAGGCTTGTACGGAATTGGGGCCACGGCCGGTCTACCGCTGTTGCTTAGCCGGACGACTCAGGCGCTGACTGCCCAAGCTCTCGCTGGCACGAGCACGGAGGCGCACCCGGAGCGTATCCTCGTGGTGGTTGAGTTGTCCGGTGGAAACGACGGGCTGAATACCGTCGTGCCGTTCGGGGACGATGAGTACTATCGCGCGCGGCCGAATCTCGGCATTGCTGCCTCGGATGCCATCGCGATCGAGGATGGGTTCGGTTTTCACCCAGCGCTTGTCGGGTTTGAACGTCTTTACAAGGACGGCCTGATGGCAGTCGTGCACGGTTGTGGTTATGACAACCCCAGTCTGTCGCATTTTTCTTCGATGGGGTTTTGGCACACAGGTGTACCCAATGGTGGCGAGCCGCTAGGCTGGTTGGGTCGTTTGGCTGATGGGGCGTACGAACATGACGCGCAGGGGAACAAGATCGTAAACATTGGCACCAGGCAGTCACTGGCGGTGCGAGCGCGCCATCACCAACCGCTTGTGTTCAACGACCCGCGGAGCTTCCGAAGAGAGGGGTCGAATGCTGAAAAAAAATCGATAGAGGGTTTGCGACCAGGGCCTACAGAGAACCCCACCCTTGAGTTCATGGCGGCGACAGCCAAGAATGCTGTGGAAAGTTCGGAGTTCGTCCGCGAAGCGGCCGCGGGGTATAGCACCCCAATCGACTACGGTATCGGGGGTCTGTCGCCACAGCTACGACGAGTTGCTGCGCTCATCAATGCAGAGATGCCGACGCGACTCTACTATGTCAGTTATCAGGGGAATTCGTTCGACACGCATGTTCACCAAGCCGACCCGCACGCTCGGCTGCTAGCTTACACGGCCGACGCAGTTCGAGGGTTCGCTGAAGATCTGAAACGAATCGGCCGGGCCGACGATGTCGCGATCATGATGTTTACCGAGTTCGGCCGCCGGGTCGAGGAGAACGCTAGCCTCGGCACTGATCATGGCACCGCGACCCCAATGTTCGTAATTGGCAACGGTGTACAAGGTGGCCTGCATGGCCGGCACCCAAGCCTCACCGATCTCGATGACGGGAACCTAATAATGACGACGGATTTTCGTCGAGTTTACGCCACGATGATTGAACAGTGGCTCGGCTTTGAAGATTCCGCGTCGATTCTCAAGGGGGCGTTCGGACCTATTGGTCTGTTTTCGTAACCCGCATCCCGAGCGCCGCGGTTATTTTGGGGGGAGCTGGCGTTTCTCTTGACCTGGTTGGAGGCGGCGCACTTTTTCTACCAGCGTCGTCCGCTTCAGTCCTAGGCGACGGGCTGCTTGCTGTCGGTTTCCGCCGGTTTCGTCCAGCGCCTGTCCGATCAGCTGCCGCTCGACGTCAGCTATATATAGAGGCAAGTCAAGCCCGTCGGCAGGTAGCGTCACGGTGGGTTCTTGACCGGCGGGCGAATTATCCCGAAGCTCCGGAGGAAGGTCCTGGACGTCGATCTGAGTGCGGTCACGGCTCAGAGCCAAGGCTCGTTCCACGGCGTTCTCAAGTTGGCGAATGTTGCCGGGCCACGCGTATGCCATCATGACCCGCAACGCCTCTTGGGTCACGGTGACTTTCTGCGCAGGTTTTTTATGTGGCGAAAGGCGCGCCACGAAGTGTTGCACGAGAAGGGGAATGTCCTCTCGGCGCTCCCGAAGCGGCGGCAGAAAAATTGGGATAACGTTCAGCCGGTAGTAGAGGTCCTCTCGAAACAGTCCGTCACCCACAAGTTGCTGGAGATCCGCGTTCGTCGCGGCGATGACACGGACGTCGACCTTGATCGTTCGGGTATCTCCGAGCCGCTCCAGCTCGCGTTCTTGCAGCACGCGGAGCAGTTTCGCCTGAAGGCTGATACTCATGACGCCGACCTCGTCGAGGAAGAGTGTGCCCTGGTGAGCGGTTTCAATTCGCCCGGTCCGATTCGCGACTGCCCCAGTGAACGCCCCCTTTACGTGGCCGAACAGTTCAGCTTCCAGCAAGGTTTCCGGCACGGCGCTGCAGTTCAGGGCCACGAACCGATGGGCACGGCGGACGCTGTTGTGGTGAATGGCTCGTGCCGCCAGTTCCTTTCCGGTACCGGTTTCTCCCGTGAGTAGCACGGTGCTGGGACTTGCTGCGACCGTCTCGAGAAGGTCGAAGAGCTCCCGCATGCGGGCGCTTTGTCCAACGAGTCCCTCAAAACGATAACGTTCCTCTAGTTGCGAGCGGAGGTAGGCATTCTCCGAACGTAGGCGTCGTTGCTCCAATGCTGACGCGAGAACATGTAACAGCTGCTCGAACTGAAAGGGTTTGGCGATGAAATCCACCGCACCGAGTTTGATGGCGTTGACCGCGTCTTGCACCGTTCCGAAACCCGTCACCACGACGCAGACGATTTCCGGGTAACGCTCAAGCGAGGCGCTGAGTACCGCGCTTCCATCAATGCCGGGTAGCCTGAGATCCGTCAGCACAATGTCGAAGGCGAATTCAGCCAACTGTTCGAGAGCAGCCTCGCCGCTCTCAACGGCGACCACCCGGTATCCACGGTCAATTAAACGTTCAGCAGTTGCCTCCCGCAGGGCCGCCTCGTCCTCTACCAGTAGTAGATGTGTCTCTTTTGCAGTCATTTACCAGGATAGCCAATATTTTGACGCTGTGGGGCTGAGCGGGTCAAGCTTCCAGGCTAATGGCGCTTGGATTCCGTGCCGATACCACTCTACGGAGAACGCGTGACGAGGAAAACCGTTCTGAGGACAAGACGAGTTGACAAATGGTGAGCCAGATGCGAGTGCCGATGATAGTCGATAGGAAAACGATTTCGATCATGAAGGCCTGTGACTTGGTCGGCGTGAGCCGTCGAACAATCTATAACTGGATCGCCAGCGGCAAGGTCGAATACGTTCGAACCGCCGGCGGTTCGGTTCGCATTTTCGTTGACACCCTTTGGCGAGAGCCGGATTCAGACCGGAGCCAAATGACCGTAGCGCAATCCGATCGGTAACGCGGCTGAGGCGATGCGAAGCCAGGTGCCGTTTCCGCCCTTGCACAGGGACTCACGCCAGATGGACCAGCCGGCTGACCTCGGCTCCCTCTTCCACCGGCTGAACAACCAATTGGGCATCGTTCTGGCCAACGCCGAGCTGCTCGAAGCGAAGCTGACCGACGATGCGAGTTCCTCGCGAGCATCCCAGATCGTATCTAGTGCTGTGGAGGCAATCAGCGCTGCCCGGGACATTCGCTCGCATTTTCGCGAAAAATAGATTCGACCGTTAGGGTCGAATCGAGATTCTGGAATTGTCAAAGTATTGGCGATCGTGCCAATAAATAGTCACATATTTGACGGATCCCGGTCTTCGTCATTGTTCAACATTTTTCAGAGCATCGTTTCCAGACGGTCAATTAACACTTTGTTTTCA
>DQEK01000195.1:0-5438 GCA_003533545.1 Acidobacteriota bacterium
GGCCGCTGACGAACTCCGCAGCGTTAACGGACAGGTCGACTTCATCCTACGGGGCGCCCTAAAACAGGCTGGCCGGTTGCCCAAGAGGGCGACGCATCAGGAGACGAATGAAGCACTCGACAGCGCCCCCTCACCACGGGCCAACGGACAGTAGGGAAACCGGCATACGCCGATCCAACATCCCCGGAGTTCCCTATGACCCTCCGCTCTCCTCCAGACGGGCACCAGCCAAGATGTTGGGGAGTCCGTAGTTCCCTTCGTGGCAGGCATATTCGAACATCGGCTCGCCGAGTTTCATCGGAATCTGCGCAACGATGGGAGCTGTGAATGTCGTCAGATCGTTGACCGAGAACTCGTAGAGCAGGGTATCGTCAGCCACGCGGGTGAACCGCTCAGTCAGGTTAAGCGTCGTGCCGTCTCCAGCCGCCATCGTCACTGACGGACTGAAGCTGGAGGTCTTGTCCGTGAAGTTCCTCGACTCGACCACCAGCGTGTCACCATCCCAATACCCTCGCGAATCGCCCATCCACTGCCGCATGTTTTCCCGCAGGTGGGGCCGCCCGTCCAGCGGGACGACACGGGCGTCGTGAACCATTTCGTGCAAGATGACCACGTGATCCGAGGTTTGAAAGATCTGAAAGTTTTGGTTGTAGCCTGCCGGCACGATCGGTGGACCCGAGTTGAACCCGAGCAGGCACCGTTCCGCTAGTCCTCGGTCCTCCCAGTGGTCGGTTCCGATCCCAGCAGCACGGACACGCACCGGCCGCGACCCGGGAAGATCTTCGCCGAGTGAGAGCGTTACCATCTCCACCCCCGGTTGCAGAGCCGGGACCCGACCGGTCTCGGGCGACACGATCAGCGACGTGCGGTTGTCGTCCACCACACCGGCCCCGCGGTCGAACCAAAAGTTGTTGTACCCGCCTACAGGAGCGCCTACCGGCAGCGGTTCGGTACGAATTTCACTCGGCCGGTCGGCGTCAATGGCACTCTGCGCCGCCCTCGCTTCAAGTTCGGCCGCCTCTTCCTCACTCAGTAATGCTTGGTCACCGCGATCCGTCGGACGCTGAAGCGGCGTCAACGTCCGAAAATCCCACACCCCCTGCACGTCTGGCTGCCCGTCCGCAGTACGTGGGGTTGTCCAATTAGCGCCCTGTCCGAACGCCGTTCCCGCGCCCACACTGGCGAGGGTCAAAATAGTCGCCTTGACAGTGAATCGCCACATATCCATTGGTCTCCCTTCCCGGTTCGTAACCGGGCCACACCCAACGCGTCACGGTAAGGTGTAGGTTAACAACGTTGTGCCTGCAGCAACCGCAACGTACTGCTTCCCGTTTGTTCCCATGTAGGTGATCGGATTGGCGCCGCTGATCATCTGCTCGGTCTCGACGTTCCACAGTTCCCGCCCGGTCTTCGTCTCATAGGCGCGGAACCGCCGATCGGAAGCGCCACCGATAAACAAGAGGCCAGCGGCGGTCGAAGTCGGCCCGCCCTTTTGCGAATTGGGAGCGCCGGTCAGTAGCCCCGGGGGCGTCCCCTCGACTGTGCCAAAAGGAATTTTCCAGGCAATCTCGCCCGTGTTCACGTCAACAGCGACCAGCTGAGACCAAGGTGGCTGCCAGCAGGGCCATCCGTTGACGGTCAGTCGGTCGACTACGTGCCAGTAGCGTCGGCGAGACTCGGGAGGTCCTACATAACCTCTCCGGTCGGGGTCGTCTTCTACACTTCGAAGCGTACTGATGTGACCAGTGTCTGCGTAATTAATGATGTAGTACCCCAGATTCGGATCGAACGTCCCTCCGGTGAACTCTGTCCCGCCGCCGGTCGACGGAAAGACCAGCGCGCCCTCTTCAGATGGAGGCGTGAAGGGACCACGGTTGCGCCCTCCGTCGTACTGCATCAGCCGTTCGCGGCAGGCCGCCGTGTGCTCGGGCGTGACCGTCGCAATGTCATCCATCGTGAAGCTGATCCGTCCAAAGGGCGGCGGCTTGACTGGGAACGGTTGTGTCGGTGAATAGTACTCACCTTGCATGTCGCCGCGAGGCACCGGGCGTTCCTCGATCTCGTAGATCGGTTCACCAGTCACCCGGTTGAAGATGAAGAGGACCGGGTACTTGGTCATCACCCCAACGGCCGGAATCGTCTCGCCGTCACGCTCCACGTCGAACAGGACCGGGGGCACCGGCATGTCCAGATCCCACAGGTCGTGATGCACAGCCTGGAAGAACCACATCAACTCCCCCGTCATCGCATCAACTGCCACGATCGAGTCTGAGAAGAGGTTGTCGCCGGGCCTGTCCATGCCATAGAAGTCGTTGAGCGCGGAGCCTAGCGGCATGTACAGGATGCCGCGCTCCTCGTCGATTGTAAAAAAGGTCCAGGTGTTCGCACCGCTCACGTTGCGCCAAGAGTCATTGAGCCAGGTCTCATTGCCAACCTCGCCCGCATGGGGCACGGTATGGAAGGTCCAGACGTGCTCCCCGGTCCTAAGGTCCCACGCCCGCACGTCGCCTGCTGGACCCTTCGACCCCGTCTCGTCGGCGTTATGCACCCCGGTAAAAACGAGGTGCTTGTAAACAGCCACCCCGGACGAGATCCCGTAGTGCATATCCGGGAACCCGTTCATCACGTCCTCGGTCTTGAGGTCGACATACCCGTCGTTGCCAAACCGGCCATTGGGAATGCCGGTCTTGGAGTCGAGCGAAATTAGCTCGCCTTCCTCGGTGCCGAACACGATCTGCGGCGGCGTACCCTCGTCCCCTTCCCAGTAGGTCAAGCCCCGCATCGACCCACCGGTCCAGTGAAGCTGATGCTCCGGTGAGTCCCAGGCCCCCGGAGCGGTGTAGTCCCAGAGTTCCTCACCGGTGTCCGCCTCCAGCGCCACCACCCGGTAGTACGGAAAGGACAGATACAGAACGCCATCTACCATCAGAGGGGTCGACTGCGCTGGCCGCGATGGAACGCCTGGCCGGGGCATCTCGTATCGCCATGCGGGAACCAGAGTGGACACGTTTTCGACGTTGATTTGCGTCAGTGGGGAGTGCCGCTGGTTGCTCGCCTCCCGTCCCCATGCCGGCCAATCATCCTGCGCGTGCACCGACATGGCCGGAACAGCAGCCACGGCAAGCACGGCAGCAACAACATTGATGACGCGGACGCAAGATGTCATGTGGCGCTCCTTGTCTCAGCCATGCCGGTCAATCGATCGAATCCGCCCGGACTTGGGCCGTCTGAATGGTCGGGACCGCAACTGACACTTCGACGATCGGCACGAGCTTGAACTCCAGAGTATCCCGATACGGTGCTATCGCTTCAGACATAGCTTCAGGTGACGCAACCTCTACCGTCGCCATGCCTCCGCACCACAAGTAAATGCGCGCCCTCGGGACTCGTAGCAACACAGTCCGCGCGCCGATCGGCGGAGCACCACGCAGTCACTAGGTCGACGCACGGGCTGCCTCGGCTACCCTGTAATAGCGTCGGCCTCCAGACGCATGTCGAAGAAAATTCGCCAACGACTCACCTTCCCGTCTCGGACGGTCATCGCCATCGCAAAGTCCGACTCCCATTCCTTATTCGTCGCAATCGCTCTGAACCGCATGAACCCAACACACACAACGCGGTCTCCGCTCGCGAAATATTCCCGGTCGTCAATCAACAGGGCTTCCTCGGCACCGCCGATGTCTTCCAGAAATCCTGCGACTGCTTCCCGCCCCTCATACAATCGATTGAATGGGGCCCCGTCAGGGCCACGATGATCCCAATACACGTCATCCGTCATCAGTTCCAGAAAACCCGGCCCATCCCCGGCTCGAAATCGTTCAAACATATTTTTCATGACTTGAATGTTCGCATCGCTCATGATCACGTCCCTTCCCTTGATGATCGACAGCCCACCGCATTCCTGCAACGCGCGAAAGCCACTTCCCTCCCTGTCAATTCGGATGCCATTCTACTGAGGCGCCATGTGTTTGTCCCCTGATGCTTGCCTTGGGGGGGGCAAGCCCAAAGCCCCCAGCCGGCACCGGAAAGCGAATCAGCTCTGACACGGCGTAGAAGAAGAATCTGCCACCGCAGCCCTTCGCTTCGCTCGGAGACGGTCACCAGGCTTCCGGAAAAAGAGTAGGTGCTCCATGCCCATCTTGTTCGCACGGCGGTTGATTCCCTGCCGTTGTGCTTCGGTTACCAGCTGTAGACCAGCTAGATGAGCCAACTCTGTCGACATGAGCGCAAGGTCAACAGTCCCTCCTCGAACAACCGGGTTGCCGACCATGACGAATGCACACCGCCCAGGACGCAGCACGCGCGCACATTCCAACCACATTTCGCCATAGCTTTGCCTAAACCGTCCGACAACATCAGACGCTAATCGGCGACCACCAGTCAACGCGCGGTCAAGGGCCTTTGAATCAGCACCAATCCATTTCAAACTGAGTGCTTGATACTCCGCGTAAGGGATAGATCCAACGTATGGCGGATGCGTGATGATGGCGTCCACGGAATCGTCAGCAACACTGAGCTTTGACGCGGTGCCCTGTTTGACGACGACATTCTCTAAGTCCGCAGAACTGGACCACAAGGACGCCACCGTTCTACAGATGCTCCTCAACGTTCTCAAAAACAGCGGCCCTGGCGCCGAACGCGCGGGCGCGTTCCTATCGAACATGACGTTCGGATAGCCAGAGTGAGCCCTACTGCACCTTCTCAGAATGTCGCTAAACGCAACGCGTGCAACGTTTCTAAGTTGAGGGTTTTCCACCCGGCTCACTAGGTGATCGATCATCAGGAGTTCTTCCAGCACTCCCGGCTCATACCACTTCGTGAACCACTCGTCCGTCAACCGCCGGTCCCGGACCGCGGCGCACCTCAAGTCGGTTCCGTCAAGGCCTGCAACCCTGGGGAGACGGGGCCTTTCTAGGTCCAAAAACGAGAGGTCTACGTGAACCGAAGCCACTAATGATTCAAGTAGATCGATTCGAATGCGCGTAGTTTTCGCGGCGGCGATGAGCACCGCAAGCGGATTAAGGTCGAGCCCCACCGCGCCACGACCCAGCAACGCTGCCTCCAGAAGCGTGGTTCCGGAACCACAATACGGGTCGAGGACCAGTTCCCCAGGCTTCGTGAGTATCTTGATCGCTCTTGACGCAATCTGCGGAATAAACTTTCCAGAGTACCGGTGAATGCCGTGGGTCAGATGCTGCGTGTCAACATCGGGATAATCCCACGACTCCTGGGACACGCTCTTCGCTACGACCGCATCTGAAATCGAAACATCCGTTCCTCCGTGGCGAATCATCCTTGGCCTTCAGATCACCTTCGACACAACTCACGACACGGCCGAGTGCACCACGGAAACAGCGATAAATCTCGTTGAGGGCACCATTCTAACTGGTATCACTTAGGGACCTCCGGCGTGCACCCTCGATGCCTCATCCCACAAC
>DQEK01000195.1:5766-14979 GCA_003533545.1 Acidobacteriota bacterium
CCACAACTGCACCATCGACGTTCTCTTCTTGTGTCAATTTGCACCGATCTTTCCGTATCATATTCAGACTGGACCGAATGCCCACGCCCCGAACGGCGGGACTTCCTCTTCGGTCTCAGTATCTGGTCGATCAGGAGCGACCGGCGCAGTTTCCTGCTTGGCTAAAGGACCGGAGGGTGAAGAGCGTGCATCCAGGAAGATGGAGTTGGTACGTAACACCGCTATTGGCTGTCGTCAGTCTCAGCGCGAACGCCCAGGACACACGGCTCGTCGACGCAGCGAAAGCCTCGGACGCAACAACCGTCGGCAGACTGCTCGATCAGGGTACCGATGCAAATGCCCGTCAACCGGATGGTGCGACCGCCCTGCACTGGGCAGCCCATTGGGACGACGTAGAGATGGCAGCTGCGCTACTGCAAGCTGGCGCCGCCGTCGACGTGACGAATGACTTTGGCGTGACCCCCCTGTGGTTGGCCTGCCTGAACGGCAACGCCACCATGATCGAGTCCCTACTGACAGCAGGGGCTAATGCAAACACCGCGCTCCCATCGGGCGAGACGGCATTAATGACCGCATCGCGCACCGGTTCCGAAGCGGCAGTGAAACTTCTCCTGACGCACGGGGCGAACGTGAACACGCAAGAGCACTCCCGGGGGCAGACGGCCTTAATGTGGGCGGTGTCCCAACAGCACCCCGACGTCGTGAAAGCACTGATCGAACTCGGAGCAGATGTCCACGCGCGGTCGGATACTCGGCCAAGACGCATTCACACTCGAACCGCAGGGTTCGAGCCGACCGGAGTCACCGATATCACGCAGGGTGGATACACGCCGATGTTGTTTGCCGCTCGACAAGGCAATGTCGACGTCGCTCGGCATTTAGTGGCGGCAGGCGGCGACGTGAACGATGTGGCGCCGTCCGGCACGAGCGCGCTCGTCGTCGCGGTCCATAGTGGCGGCACAGCACTCGCCACGTTCCTCCTTGAACAGGGTGCGGACCCGAACGCGATCGAGGCCGGATATTCGGCCCTCCACGCCGCCACCCTCCGGGGCGACGAAATCCTGGCGAAGGCACTTTTAACAGCGGGCGCGGATCCAGACACACCCGTGACCAGAGGCAGTCCGGGCCGACGTAACAGCCCGGACTATGTGCTGGAGCACGATGTCGTTGGCGCAACAGCATTCTGGTTGGCCGCCTCGTTTGCGGAACCCGTCATCATGCGCGCCCTGGTCGACAACGGCGCGACGCCGCACAGCGTCATGGAAGACGGCACCACACCACTGATGGCGGCAACCCGTGCGCGTAGGCGCGTCGAGCCAGGATTGACCCCAAACCCGATCGAAGACGAAAAAGTTGTAATGGAAGCTGCTCGGGTGGCAATCGACGCGGGCAACGACGTTAACGCCACCGACGCCGCCGGCAACACCGCCTTGCACACCGCCGCATCAAGACGACTCAGCACCGTCGTACAGCTCTTAGCGGACAGCGGAGCAAACTTGAACGCCCAGAACGAAGAAGGACAGACGCCACTCGCCATGGCCGTCGGCCGTGGCAGGACCGAGAACAGCACAGCCGCGCTGCTGCGCCGGCTCGGCGCGGAGGATCGCTAAAACAACACCTAGACGCCGGTCAGGCCTTCGACCTTAAGACTGCCGTCACTGTTTCCCAGGCGATCGACGGGCACGCCCAGCTTCCCCATCAAAGTCACCAACAGGTTCGGCATAAGCGGGTCGTCCTGGTACTTGAGGTGACGTCCACCCTCGAGTTGCCCCCCGCACCCACCCAGCAATAAGACGGGCAAGTTGAGCGGGCTATGCGAATTGCTGTCAGACATGCCACACCCGTAGAGGATCATCATGTTGTCGAGCAGGGACCCGTCACCATCCGGTGTCGCTCGGAGTTTCGCCAGGTAATCGGCGAACATCGACGCGTGGTATGTATTGATCTTCGACATCAACGCAATCTTCTCGGGGTTGTATTCGTGGTGAGAGAGCGGGTGGTGCGCATCCGGCACGCCAATCTCGGTATAGGTTCTTGAACTCACCTCACGCCCAAGCATGAACGTACTCACGCGGGTCAGGTCAATCTGATGGGCCAGCACCTGCAGGTCAAACATGAGTTTGACGTGCTCGGCAAATGTGTCCGGGATGCCCTCGGGTTGGTCCACCGTCGGCACATCGTAGCTCTCCCGCTGCTCGGCCCTCTGAATTCGCCGTTCGATGTCCCGTACACCCTCAAGATACTCGTCAATCTTGAGACTATCCGCCTGCCCGATCTCGCGCCTCAAATCAGAGACCTTCTCTGTCACGGAGTCCAGAATCGACTGATCCCGTTGCATACGGGCACGGCGGGTGGCCGGGTCCGTGCTTCCACTGTCTCCAAACATCCGCTCGAACACCACCCGCGGGTTATTCTCCATCGGGAGTGGCGTCGTCCGACTCCGCCAGCAAATGGTATTGGTATAGACACAACTGTGATTGCCGCTACACTGACCGGCATTGGCACGACTGTCGATGGCCAGTTGCAACGACGCCAGTTCTGTGTGCTGACCGTATTCCCTCGCCAGAATTTGGTCCATCGAAATGCCTGCCACCGGAGCCGTCTCGCCAGCCACACCGGCGGCACCCGTCAGGAACGTTGTGGCCGCTCCCGCGTGTGCCGGAGTCCAATACCCCCTGAGACCAGACACCACAGTCATCTGGTCTTGGAACGGTGCCAAGGACTGCAGGATAGGAGTCAACGCAAACCCGCGACCCTCCTCTGCAGGCGTCCAGTAATCCATGGCAATACCGTTGGGCACGTAGACCACACCGAAACGGCGCGTGGACTTGGCCGCCGTTTGCGATAACGCCGACAGCGCGGGCACCATCGAATCCAGCAACGGCAACGCCACCGCCGCACCCATCCCCCGTAGCACCGTCCGTCGCGGTAGTGACCTCTTCGTGATGATCATGATTAGAATCTACTTGTGTCTAGGAACGACGTGCACACGCGAATACCCATGCTCAGCGACTCTACGGCACCAATGACGGGTCCTCAGACTGCGATCGTCGCCACTGAAACGGCGCGCTTTTCACAATGCCCAACACGATCGCAGACCAGCGATACTCATCGGACGCGGCAGTTCGCAAAATCTGTCGCACACTCGGACGGTCATAGTATTCGAGCCCACGTCCGACCGCATATGCCAACAACTTCTCCGTAACCGCCCCGGCAAATTCCCCACCCCGGTTCAACAAAATCGTCCGCAGGCCAGCCGGTCCCTCGAACTGCGCGCCGCTCGGCATCGTCGCTGACGAGTCGACGGGCAAACCGGCCTCAGTCGTAGCCCGCCAGCTTCCAATCGCGTCGAAGTTCTCCAGCGCAAAGCCCAAGGGGTCCATCGGCGCGTGACAGCTCGCACAGACCGGGTTGGCGCGGTGCTGCTCCAGCCGGTCACGGACCGACGCTGGCTCGCCGGCCTCGCCGCGATCGGGTAATCCCGGCACATCCGCCGGGGGCTCTGGCGGCGGTGCCCCCAAGATGCTTTCAAGCAGCCACTTGCCACGCAGCACGGGTGAAGTCCGGTTCGGATGAGAGGTCACCATCAAGAGACCACCGTGACCCAGTAGGCCACCACGGGGATGGTCATCGCCGAGCGTCACCCGTCGGAAGCGGTCACCGTAGACCCCCAAAATCCCGTAATGCCGAGCGAGTCGTTCGTTGACGAACGTGTAGTTCGCCCCCAGCAGATCAAGAAGACTCCGGTCCTCCCGAATGGTGCTTTCGACGAACAGCTCGGTCTCGCGCCTGAACGCCTCGCGAAGATTCTCGTCGAATTCAGGATACTCAGCGGATTCCCGCTCCTGAGACGCAAGGTTCCGCAGACGCAGCCACTGGCTCACGAAATTGTCGATCAGCGCGTTCGACCGCGGGTCTGCAAGCAACCGGCGTGTCTGTTGTTCAAGCACCGTCGGGTCACTGAGTTCCCCGCGAACCGCAGCCTCTAGCAGTTCGTCATCCGGGATACTACTCCACAGGAAAAACGACAAACGGGACGCTAACTCGAGATCACTGAGGCGATAGGGCGCGCCCGGAGCAAGACCCGGCTGATCACGTTCAATGCGAAAGAGGAAATCGGGATCGACGAGCATCCGTTCGAGGGCGAACTGGATACCGGCATCGAAGTTGCCATCTCGGCGCCCAGAGACGAAGAACTCCATCAGGGTCCCGATTTCTTCGTCCGTCACCGGGCGGCGATAGGCTCGACGAGCGAGCCTGCCGAGAATCCGGTTGGCACAAGCCTCCTCCTCGGTAGCCACCGCCGGTCGGCACACGAAAATTTCTCGACGGCTCGGCGTATCGCCAGAACCCTCGACCGTATAGGGCCCACCGATTGCGACCTGCTCGACCGCCGCATTGTCGTCATACCGTTCATCAACGAAGCGGCCATAGCCCCGATTCCGCGGTTGCAAAACGCCGTCAGGTTCGGACAGCCCTCTCACAAAGGACACACCCACGACCTGCTGCCCCGCCTTTGCGGGGAAACGGACCTCGAGGCCGGCATCCCCAGTGTTCATGTAGTATTCCCACGCGGGGTCCCCAGCGATATTCCCAGAGAAACTCAGTGGGGCCATCCGGCCCGTGGCTCCCGCGTCGCCAATCGTAAACCGCTTGATGAGTTCACCGCCGACGCGCACGTCGAGTTCTTGCGACGCAGCAAACCCAAGAATGTAGTCTGAAAAGTTCCTGTGGAGGCGGACCCTAATCGTGTATTCCCCGTCGACCGGAAAGTAGTGGCGAACCGCAAGCCCGCCACGGGACCCAAACGACAGCTCATTGTCCTGCCGATCGTCCTGTAGTTGACCCGGATGCACCCGGTAGGTGGCGACGGTCGGACCCACGGGAGGGGTCCCGACGGCAAGACGACTGATTTTCCTAGCGGCGGACAGGTAGCGAGCCACCAAGTCCGGGGAAATCGAAAGCATTACGCCGTTATTGTCGAACCCATGTTCGAACGTGTTATCCGCTGGCAGCAGCGAAGCAACATCGACGTCAACTGCGAACAAATCCCGGACTGCAGCGTGGTATTCGGCACGATTGAGACGATGGAACGTCTCTCCACGCCCTGGGTCCGGATTGACCAAGCCCACCGCATCGATTTTCGTCTCCAACCAGGACGCTACGGCATGATACGAGGCCTCGTCCGGGCGAGGATTGCCGACAGGCGGCATCGTCTGCGAACGAAGCTTGACTATCACCCGCTCCCAGAGCTCTGCGTCAGTAGCCACGCCCGCCAGGTCTGCTTCATCGAACGCCAGTCCTGCCGTGAGCGTCCTCCCGTTGTGGCAACGAACACAGAAACGGTCGAGCACCTCTCGAGTCACCGAGGCATCCACGGAAACCGAGCCACTCAGCTGCTGGGCACCGAGACGCTGGGGCCACCCGAAAGCCACAAGCACCCCAAGTAGCACGACAAACCATCTGACGCTCACACGAGCGCTGACCATCCTCCGTGTCTCCATGTCCTCTCGCACGATCAACGTAGACCCCGTCGATACTTACAACCGACCAGAGGCAACCAGTAGGTCCAGCGGACCAACACCATATGCCC
The DNA here is from genome assembly GCA_003533545.1 of Acidobacteriota bacterium. Taxonomy (GTDB): domain Bacteria; phylum Acidobacteriota; class Vicinamibacteria; order Vicinamibacterales; family UBA8438; genus DQEK01. The sequence goes on from DQEK01000195.1 coordinate 11,360, forward strand.
CCCCAAATCAATCATAGTGCCGAATGCCTTGTTCGTGGGTATATTCCGAACGCTTTTCCACCAGCACCAGAAAAGTCCCTGCACGGTCGACAGTTCCGACCTGCGATTCACCCCGTGAGGACGTCACTTGCCCATAAACTAGGATCTCGCCCCTCATAAAACCGACAGTATCCTCAGTCCTGGTCGCACGGAGCACTGCGGGCTCGCCCGGCCACATAATGCCCACAAGTTCGCCGCGGTTTCCATCTCCTGACTGGCCGCCGATGTACCACCGTGCACCTGCGGGGTATGAGATGATGCGAGTCGTTCTCATCTGAAGGCAACGCACAATCGAACCCAATGCTCAAACAATCAGGCCAACTCGTGGACCGCGTCGCGGAGGGGGACACAACATGATTAACCAACGCTACGTGGTCGCGGGAATGTTGCTGGTCGCATGCGGCATGGTCGCCGCCGGGCAACCACGGGGGGGGAACGGGTTCGAGGGTGTTGAGCTGACTGCGGTTCACGTGGCCGGCAACGTGCACATGGTGACGCGCCCTGGTGGAGGAGGAAACGTCGGCGTATTCTCCGGACCGGAGGGTGTCCTGCTGGTCGATTCACTGTTCGCACCGCTCGCCGACCGACTGGTCAACACAGTCAGAGACATCTCAGACGCCGACATCCGTTTTCTCATCAACACCCATATCCATCCGGACCACATTGGGGGCAACGCACCACTGGCCGGTCAAGACGTCCTGATTTTCGCCCATGACAATGTCCGTCTGCGTGCACTGGAGCGGCTCCGATTTCCACGATTTGGCGGGAGATTCGCCCCCCAACCCCCAGAGGCTGCGCGTCCGGTGGTCACCTACAATGACCAAGTCAGCTTCCACCTCAACGGAGAGGAGGTCCGGGCCTTTCTCGCACCGCCTGCGCATACCGATGGTGATACCTTCGTCTACTTCCCAGACTCAGACGTACTCCACCTCGGCGACGTCTTTCGTACGACCAGCTATCCGATCATCGATGTCTACAACGGCGGGACACTAGCCGGGACCATCAAAGCCCTGGAAATGGCCATCGACATTGCCGGCCCGACAACCAAGGTGATTCCGGGCCACGGCCTCCGTATCGTTGGCCGGGACGCGATGGTGGAATTCCTCGACATGACCATGGCCATCCGGGACAGCGTGCGGACGATGGTGTCGGAGGGAAAACAACTCGACGAGGTGATGGCCGCTAGACCCACCGCCGCTTACGACGCGATGTGGGGACAAGAAGCGTCGTGGACCGCCAACGATTTCGTCCCAGTCATTTTTCACGAACTCGGTGGCGGGTCGCTCTATCCCCAGTGACACGGGAACCGAGCACATCCATTCGCTCGCCTGTCCGGTGTCTCCCTGGGTAGATCAAGACACCGATGCAGACCCCGATGAAACCAATCGGCACTCGTCCACAACGGGATCCCCATCGCGGACGGCTCCGCAAGCACCGGCGCTGCCTAACAACGCAGCACCTAACGAACAGGGACCCCGTCCAAGACGAACGTGTAGACCCTGCCTACCCTTCTTCCCGCTGCAATTGACACATACTGTGTGCCGTCGAGTTCGTAGGTCACGGGAGTCCCCGTGCCCTGGCCGACCGTGGCGGACCACAACTCCTCGCCCGTGCGAGCGTCGTGGGCGATAAACTGGTCCCCCGCTCCCCGGAACAACAAATTGCCGCCGGTCGACATGGTCCCGCCGTGTGCACCACTGGATACCACGCGCCAGGCCTCCGTGTTGGCAGCCGGGTCCCAGGCCAGTAACAGGGTACGGGGACCACTCAATTCCGGTCTCTCGGGCCGCTCGGCGCGGGAACTTCGCCCTATCCCTGTGTTCCAGACTCCTTGGCGGTATTCAAACTCGTCGGCCTTCGTATAGTACGAACTGCTGTTCTGGGCTGGAAGGTAGACCAACCCGGTGGCGGGGTTCCAGGACATAGGCGGCCAATTGTGGGCACCGCCAGGCCCCGGAGACAGATACACGCCATTCCCGGTCAATCCATAGCGCGCTTCGGGTGTCTCGATCGGTCGCCCCGTGTCAACATCGACCCCAATGGCCCATGTCAGATCATCGGCAAACGGCGTGGCGGAAATGAGTTCGCCCGTCAATCGATCGATGACGTAGAAAAACCCGTTCTTGGGCGCCTGGACAATGACTTTACGCTCGCGGCCGTAAATCGTCAGGTCCAACAGCATCAGCGGCTGCGTGGCCGTATAGTCCCAATCGTCGCCCGGAGTAGTCTGATAGTGCCAAACCAGCTCGCCATTGTCTGGGTTGAGCGCCAGAATCGACGAAAGATACAGGTTGTCTCCTCCGCCTGGGCTGCGTACGTCCCGATTCCACGGCGAGCCGTTCCCGGTACCCACATAGAGGAGATTCGCCTCCGGGTCGTAGGCCATCCCGTCCCAGACAGTGCCACCACCGCCGACAATCCACCACTCTCCGGTCCACGTCTCCGCCGCGGCCCTCATCGCCTCGTTCTCAAAGCCATCAGCAGGGTTCCCAGGCACCGTATAAGACCGCCACACTTGGTCACCCGTCGCAGTGTCATAGGCCGTCACGTAGCCACGCACACCGTACTCTGCCCCGCCGTTCCCGATGATGACGTTCCCCTTGACGATTCGAGGAGCGCCCGTCACGCTGTAGTCCGCACCGCGTGGCGTCGTCTGAACGCTCCACTCCACCTGTCCGGTCTCTCGGTCGAGGGCCACGAGCCTCCCGTCCAATAACCCCACAAACACCTTGCCACCGTAGAGTGCCACGCCTCGGTTGACCTCGCCGCAGCAAACGCTCGGTCCCCCCTCTCGTCCACGTGGAATCCCTGGGTCCCACTGCCATTGCTTCTCGCCCGTTCGTGCATCAAGCGCGAACACGAAGCTCTTGGGACCGGTCGCGTACATGACCCCGTCGGACACCACCGGCGTGGCCTCAAGCCTAGCTCCAGACTTCGGGATAATCCAACTCCACGCCAAGCCCAGCTGTTCAATGTTGTCGACGTCAATCTGGTCGAGGGGGCTATAGCGCGTCTCCGCGAAATCGCGACCGGTCGTCAACCACTCGGCGGGCGGCGCCGCCAGCAATCCGACCTCAGACACACCGTCGGATTCCTGTGCCACAAGAACTTGCGTGGAAACCAGCATCACTGACGCGACCAACAGGGTGACCACGAACCCGCGACCACGGCTTCTCCAAAAATACAGCATCATCAGACAGCTCCTCTGCAGGCCCCAGTACCGCCCTCGCGTTCGGTGTGTCGTAACAACACGCATCGCAGTCGGCCCTTCACCGAATGCCCCGTCCCTATCCAATATCCAGAACTCGCCCAACGCGTTTCGCCTGCGTCAATCTCCTGGTTCGTGGCTGAATGTATACCCCTCCAGACCACAAGAGCTGCGCGGAGCACGTCACGGCCGTTTCCCGTAGGTCGCCGTTCGCCACAGCCACTCGGCCGGGCCAAATCGATGACGGCTGAGCCACTTCGGGCTCACCCAGAGCTGGAACGCCCAAATGGCGAAGACGATCGGATATAGCTGCCAACGCTCAAGTACCCCGACAAGCGAGAATCCAAGGCCGGTGAAGAGCACCAGGCAAATG
>DQEK01000364.1 GCA_003533545.1 Acidobacteriota bacterium
GAGCTCGAAGGCACCTACCCCTTACCCGAAGCGCAGCTTGACCGATTTATGTTCCACATCATCATCGAGCACCCGCCCGAGGACGAGGAGTTGGAGGTTGTCCGTTCGACGACCGGCAGCGCGGAGCCTGATTTCAAACACGCAGTCACCGGTGCCGACCTCGTTGAGTTCCAGCGGCTGGTACGTCGGGTGCCTGTGTCAGAGCCGGTCATGCGGTATGCGTTAAGTTTGGTCCGGACGAGCCGATTGAAGGGGGACGGTGCGCCGGAATTCACCAATAAATGGGTTGCCTATGGTGCCAGTGTTCGCGCGGCGCAGTACCTGACCCTGGGCGGCAAGGCACGGGCTCTGACCGAAGGGCGTTACCACGTAAGCTTTGACGATATCCGTGCGTTGGCCCATCCGGTACTGCGCCACCGCATCCTGCTCAACTTCCATGCCGAGTCAGAGGGCATTACCTCGGACCAGATCGTCGATCAGCTACTGGACGCGGTACCCGTGCCAACATCGCAGATGTAGCCCGTAATCACCATGTCGACCGTCGCACCCTCTTCGCCCGGCGCGCGCTTCATCGACCCGAAGGTTCTGGCTCGGGTCGGCAGCCTTGAGTTGGCAGCGAGATTCGTGGTCGAGGGGTTCATCAACGGGTTGCACAAGGCACCGTATCTCGGCGTGTCGATCGACTTCGCCGAGCACCGCGGCTACATGCCCGGCGACGACATCCGGCGTATTGACTGGCGCCTCTTTGCAAGGACCGACCGGTTCTACGTCAAGCAATTTGAAGCCGACACCAACACCAATTTCTCGGTCCTATTCGATGTCTCAAAATCGATGAGCTTCGGCAGCCGAGGAGTCACCAAGCTTGACTACGGACGATATCTGGCCGCCTGTTTAAGTTACCTCAGCACCAAGCAGCGTGACCGGGTCGGCATCGTGACGTTCGACGACGACATTGTTGAGCGGGTGCCGCCGTCGGCGAAACATTTTGACGTGACGCTGCACACGCTCGACAAAATGAATCCAGGACGTCCGGGTGCGCTGGGTCCGCCTCTCTACAAAGCGACGGAATTTTTCAAGAGGCGTAGCATCTTGGCCATCATTTCCGATTTTTACGAGGAACCGGCGAAGGTCCTCGATGCCATCAAGCCGCTGCGTTTTGCCGGCAACGACGTGATCATGTTTCACGTTCTTGACCCCGCTGAGGTGGATTTTCCGTACGACGATTCGATTAGTTTCCAGGACCTCGAGACGGAGCGGAGAGTGCCAGTCGTGCCGGACAAGCTGCGCGATCAGTACCGCGCGTTGATCCAGGAACATATTCAGTCGATCAGCCAGCTCTGCAGTCAGAATCGTATCGACTACGCGTTTTTGAACACGAAGGTCCCGCTTGACCACGCACTATTTAAGTATCTGGCCATGCGCCATAAGTTGACGAAGATACGGTAATGTCTTTTCTGACCCCGCTGTTTTTTGCAGCACTCGCGGCGCTTGGTGTACCGGTGCTGATTCACATGATTCAACGCCAGCGCACCGAGGTGATTGAGTTTCCGTCACTGATGTTCGTGCGGAAGATTCCGTTCCACTCTCTGCGGCGCCAGCGCATTCGCCACTGGTTGCTGTTGTTGCTGCGATGCGCTGCCCTAGCGCTGCTGATTGCGGCGTTCGCTCGGCCCTTCTTCCGCTCGGCGGCATTGGCGGCGGTGACCGGCGGGTCGCGGGAGGTGGTGATTCTCGTCGACCGGTCCTACAGCATGGGGTATGCGGACCGGTGGGACAGGGCCCGCGACGCCGCTCGCGGCGTGGTGCGGGAGCTGGCGGCCGATGACCAAGCGACACTCATCTTCTTCGACAGTGGGGCGGAGTCAGGTTCCCGATCAACGACCGACCGAGCCAGTCTGATGGGGGCGATCGATGCCGCCGAGTTGAGCGCCGAGGCAACCCGTTTCGGCCCGGCGTTGCAACTAGCGCAAGGGATTTTCGAGGACTCCGATCAGCCGCTGCTGGAAGCGGTGCTTATCAGCGATTTCCAACGGGTCGGAGTCGACAGTGCAGCGAGTATTCTGCTGCCGTCCGGTACCGTGGTGACCCCGATCTCGGTGGCGGACGACGATCCCACGCCAAACGTTAGTGTTGCCGGCGCATCAGTGCAGCGGGACCTGTTTTCCGGGCGCGAGCGGGCGGCCGTGACCGCCCGGTTAGCCAATCGTGGGAATGAGACCGTGGAGAACCTACGAGTGTCGTTGGAACTGAACGGCCGCGAGTTGGAATCACTGCCGGTGACCATCGAAGCGAACAGTCCCGCCACGATCACGTTTGCGCCGTTCACCCTCGACGATGCGGCTATGCCGATCTCGGTGCGCGCTGAGGCGGACGCCCTGCCGCATGACGACGTCTTTTACTTCACGGTGGCGCCTGGAGACATCCTTTCGGTGCTCGTCATCGGGAGTCCCGGTGCGGCAGATGCCGACTTGTATCTGCGACGTGCCCTTGCGATTGGGACCAGTCCTTCGTTTGAAGTAACCGTGCGCCCTGTCAACCAGGTGACGACTGACGACGTGGTTGCAGCCGATGTTGTCGTGCTGAACGATGTTGGACTTCCCGCGGGACAGGTAGGCGCGGCGATCACCAGGTTTGTGCAGGCGGGTGGTGGGCTCTGGGTGGCGCTGGGAGAACGGGTACGGTGGCCAGGGGATGCACTCGAGTTACTCCCGGGCCCGGTCGATGCCCCGGCGGACCGTGACGGGCGAGGAGGGTCGCTGGGTTTCGTGGACTACAGCCATCCCGTGTTTGAGGTCTTCAGTGCCCCGCGAAGTGGCGACCTGACGGCCCCCCGTTTCTTCCGCTATCGTCCACTTGTTGTGGGACCGGAGGCCGCGGTGCTCGCGCGGTTCGACAACGGCGAGGCCGCGATGACGGAGCAGATCGTAGGCGACGGTCGCGTACTGGTCTGGACCTCGACTGTAGACAGTTTCTGGAACGACTTTGCCCTCAAGCCGATCTACCTGCCGTTCGTGCACAAGGTGGTGGAGTATCTAGCCGCGTATGAGGCGCCAACACCGTATCTGACGGCCGGGCAGGTGCTTGACCTCTCGGAGTACTCAGGGGCGGCCGGCCTTGACGTCGCGAGTCCCAATCTCGTGGCGCGCGACCCCTCCGAGGACCGGGTCGAGGTTGGCAACGTCGGTCGGCCCGGGTTTCTTGAGTTGACCGACCAGGGGTTCTACGAGGTGCGTGACACCGATGCAGGTGATGCCGAGCCGGTGGTTGTTGCGGTGAACGTTGACCTGAATGAGTCAAACCTCGAACGCATCGATCCAGAGGAACTGGTGGCGATGGCTACCGGTCGA
>DQEK01000038.1:0-8476 GCA_003533545.1 Acidobacteriota bacterium
AGCGATGCAGTCAGGTCGGTCAGTGGTCTGCCATCTATCAGCGGATCGACAGCCGCCGAGATGACTCGCACCCGCCAAGGGAGCCGGCGTCGGAAGTCGTCGTACTCGATGGTCAACCCATCCCGCGTCCCAGCAACCAGACGGTGCTCACCCTCATTTGGCCGAAGGTAGGCCACCGCACCCCCACGGAGGTCGACGACAACCCAATCGCCATAACGACGTCCGCCGATCGCTTCGGGGTCAGAGGTTAGACAACCAGTCAAGACAGCCCGCAAATCCGACGGGTCCAACGACACCCCCGTTAGAGTCTCGAGCACCGCGGCTGGAGGCACGTCAGTCAGGACTCGCCCCTCGCGTGTCAGCCAGAGCAACGCCTCACCGGCCCGTGCCACAAAGTAGAAACCTGGAGCACCGAACGGAGCCAACCCTTCGAGACGGAGCGACGCCGGCGCGGCCAGCCCAGCCCGCACCCGCCCGTTGAGATTCGCTCCCCCGCCGCGACCGCGCAGCCGGATCATCGCCTCGACAGTCCGGATGCTGCGACACTGCGCAACCGCCGTCTCGAAGATTGGTGCGAAATCTGGCAAGGGCGTGCCGGGTCCCCGCGGCAGCGCCAAACGCGTTGATGCGCAACCCGACAGAGCCGTAAGCGCTATCGCTACCGGAAGCACACGGAGAGAGGTCATCGTTCGCCGCAGAAGGTCGCGGCTGAACGCCCGCCCAGCGTCACCGTGCCAGGCGCGCGCGCGCGTCGCTGAGTTTTCGCTCGATCTCCAACAGATCAACCCCGTCACGATCTCCGGCTAGCGCCCGTTCCCAGACCACGACCGCTTCAGCGTAGCGTTCGATTTTGTAGAGGAGATCACCCAAGTGATCCTGCACGACAGAATTACCCTGGAGCTGATCACCGGCCCTCCGGAGCGGCGGTTCAGCTAACTCGAACTGGTCCTGCTTGAAGTAGGCCCACCCCAAACTGTCCAGGTAGGAACCGTTGTTCGGATCGATTTCAAGCGCTCGCTGGATAAGCGAGATGGACTCGTCCAGCCGCTCACCGCGCTCAGCAAGCATATAGCCGAGATAGTTCAGTGTCTGCGCATCTTCCGGATTCTGATCCAGCACCCGACGAAACGCGACCTCCGCCTCAACATTCCGCCCTGCGCGTTCCAACACCGCACCAAGCTGGAACACGATGAGGGCGTTATCCGGAAACTGCGTCTCGGCAACCGTAAGTACCTGCACGGCGTCATCGACACGACCGGCCTCGCTGTAAAGATTCGCCAAGGCAACATGCGCGATTGGTTCGGTTCTGTGTCGTTCAAGTGCCCCCTCGAGGACCGTAGCGGCCTCGTCAAGCTCTCCCCGTGCCGACAAAGCTTGTGCTTCAAGCCGCAACAAAGCCAAGTTGTCCGGGCGCTCCCGTTGCGCCCGCGCGACTACATCTTCGGCTGCGTCGAACTGGCCAGCTGACAAGTAGGCCTGCGCCAACTGCGCTTGGATACCCAAATCAGACGGCACCAACTCAAGCGCTGCGGCGAGGTTCTCAATAGCGGCGTCATGATCGCCCAACTGTACGTGCGCTCCACTCAAGCTCTGTAGCAAACTTACGATCTGATTGGGCGCTACATTCTCCTCTCGGGCCCGCTCAAGGACCGGCCCGAGCGTGTCGATCATCTCCCGATAACGCCCTTGGAGCCCCAGCGCTCTCGAGAGGATGTAAGGACCTCGCAAACCGTCCGGTTCCAACTCCATAACACGACGGGCCGCCGCCACAGCCCCGTCGGGGTTGCCAAGTTGCAGCTCCAGATTGGAAAGGGAGAACCATCCGCCAGCGTCATCCGGTCGGAATCGTACGAGCTCGCTGAGCACCTCAAGCGCCCGGTCCGGCTGACCAGCATTGAGCAGCGCCGCCGCGAGTTCCCGACGGTAGCGCGCGCGACGAGGCCCCGCCAATATCGCTCGTTCGTAGACAGCCGCTGCGTCTGCCCACTGGCCTTCCGCTTCGTAAGCTTGAGCGAGCAACGCCAGCGCCTCGGTGAACTGTGGCTCGGCCTCGAGCACCTCGTCCAGTATCTCCCTCGCCTGTGTCGGGTTCTGCGAGCCTAGGTAGAGACGCCCCAGGGTCAGATACAGCGCGGGGTCTGGTGAAACCGGATTCCTCGCGCGTTCCAAATGCGCAATGGCTCGGCTCAGGTCTTCCGCATCGCCCCCGCGGCTACCCGCACGAGCGGCGTATACCAGACCAAGAATGCGATGTGCCTCCGGGTTCTCAGGGTCTTGTTCCAGTGCAGCCTCAGCCGCCTCAACAGCCTCTTCAGGCTGATTGGCACGGGCGTACAGACCTGCCAATTCCGCCCAGATATCCGGAGAGGACGGATCGAGCGCGGCCGCGCGCCGATGCGAGGCAGCGGCCGCCTCGACATCGCCAGCGGCCTCAAGCGACCGCCCTGTGATGAAGGCCAGGTACGCAGCGGTCAGGTCCTCCGCCGAGGGCCGACCGGCTTCTTGCGACTGCGCGTGTACCAGCGAGCCCGGACCGAGTGCGCTGGCAACCACTAAGCAACAAAGCAAGATGCGCATTGTCTTCGATTGTTCCATATGAGGCTAACAGGAACAACCGCCCACTGTTTGACCACGTCGCCCATCACCGCGAAAGAGCGCAGGGTGGTATAGTCTGCCCGTCTTCGTCTGAGGAGAACCCGCATGGGCGTGAGCGCCGAACTCCTGAGTATCCTTGCCTGCCCTGAATGTAAGACCCCCGTCGTGCTCGTACACGATGACAAGGGCCTGAAGTGCGAGACCTGTCACCGGGTGTATCCAATCAAGGACGACATACCAGTCATGCTTGTCGACGAGGCCACCATCGAGAAGTAGGAAAGCCACCTTTCTGCGGCATGCGCGCCTTCCTGAACGCTGACGGCCATACTCCCACGCTGGAGTTCTCGGCTCTCTTGGCTCTGGTGGCGTTTGTCGGCGCGCTCCAGCTTTCTATCGCCGTCGCGGAAACGCTCGGGGTGATCGCCCTCGGCTGCTGGGTGGCGTGGCTCTCCACCTCGCGGAAACGACCGACAGCCCCAACGTTCTTCGGTGGGCTACTCATCTATGCCGCGCTGACCTTAGTTTCTGTTGTCTTCTCACGCGACCTCAGCGCTAGCCTCGTGGACGCGAAAGAACTCTTACTTTTTTTGGTGGTACCGGTCGTTTTTCAATTGGCTCGGGGACAGCGCGCCCAAACCCTGGCGACGGTGATCGTATCGGTCGGCGGCGCCACTGCTGTGTTCGGCGTCGTACAGTTTGGCATCCTGGAATACGACAATCTAGGACAGCGCCCCAGCGGTTCAATGGGACACTACATGACCTATTCGGGCCTGCTGGTCTTGGTGATTTCACTCGCGTGTGCCCGTGCCCTTTTTGACGCTAGAGAGCGGACCTGGTCGGTCCTAGTCATGCCCGCCCTAATCGCGGCACTGATGGTGACCCTCACACGAAGCAACATGATCGGCGCTGGCGTAGCGGTCAGCCTTCTGTTCGTAATGCGGGACTTCCGACTACTGTCAGTAGTGCCCGTGGTCGCTGCACTCTTTTTTGTATTCGCGCCGCCCCAGATCACGGCCAGAATCTATTCGACATTCGATATGCAAGACCCAACTGTGCGAGACCGTTTTGCAATGGCACGCGCCGGCGTCCGGATCGTCCGTGATCACCCAATCACTGGCGTAGGTCCGGACATGGTCAAGGAGGTCTACCCTGACTATCGGGAGGCTGGAGCAGCGGAGGACGAACCCGCGCACCTACATAATGTGCCGTTACAAATCGCCGCGGAACGCGGCCTCGCGGCCTTCGCTGCGTGGCTCGCCTTTCTCGCCTTGGTGCTTCGGGAGCTAGTCCGTCTTTTTCGCGACGACCGCACACGGACACTGGCGGCGGCCGGCATCGCGGCTATGGCGGGCATGCTGACTGCCGGAATGTTCGAATATAACTTCGGGGACTCGGAATTTTTGATGCTCTTCTTGGTGATCATCACCTTGCCGCTAGCAGCGGCACAGTCCATCGGGAACACGCCGGTCAACCCAAACGCTTCAGACAGTGGAACCACATAGACGCACTGGCCACTTTCGGCTTCAGTGTCGGAAGTGTCGTCGTCCCGTGAACACCATTGCGACATCGTGCTCATTCGCCGCCTTGATAACCTCTTCGTCACGAACGGAACCGCCGGGCTGGGCAACCGCCCTGGCTCCAGCCGCGGCAATCGCGTCGAGGCCGTCACGGAACGGAAAGAAAGCGTCAGACGCGGCAACCGTTCCGGTTAGATCGGTCGCGGCCTTCATTGCCGCGACCTTGACGGCGTCGACCCGACTCATCTGACCCGCTCCGATGGCGGCTAGTCGATCAGGCATCGCAAACACGACCGCGTTCGACTTGACGTGGGCGCAGACCCGCCACGCTAAACGCAAAGCTGACCACTCATCGTCGGTCGGCTGGCGGGTCGTGACAACCTGAGGATCATCCCCAGCGGCGCCCGCCTCCGGGTCGCCCCAAGTCGAGACGGCTTCGCTCACGCGGTCTTGTTCCTGGACGAGAATCGCCCCCAGGATCGAACGCAACTCACGACTCATGCGCGGATCTGACGCAGACGTCTTACAGTCGGCCAGAACGAGGCGCAAGTTTTTCTTGGTGGCAAGCACTGCCCGTGCATCGGCATCGGCATTCGGCGCGACGACCGCCTCAATAAAGGTGGAGGTGATGGCCGTAGCCGTCTCCCGATCGATCGTGCGATTCAATCCCACAATGCCACCAAAAGCCGAAAGGGGGTCAACTTCACGTGCGGCGATATACGCCTCGTGGAGAGAATCGGCGATCGCGACCCCGCACGGGTTCATGTGTTTCACAACCACAGCGGCCGTCTCACCGAATTCAAGCATCAATCGCGCTGCAGCGTCGAGGTCCAGGAGATTCGTATAGGAAAGCTCCTTACCTTGAACGAATTGGGCCCCGCCAAACCCCAAGACCCCGTCTGCAAAAAGAGCGGCTGATTGATGAGGATTCTCACCGTATCGTAGGCTGCGTTGCCGGGTCGCCTGCAACGTCAGCGTATCGGACGTCAAGTCCAAGATCGGCGGCGCACCGCGCGAGAAAGCACCGTCGGTCACGCGGACCCCAGCCAAAGCCCGAGCGATGGTTTCATCATAGGAGCGCGTGTGCGAAAAGGCCTTGGTCGCCAGTGACAGGCGAAAGTCTGGAGTTGGGCCGCCAGCGCGGTCGAGCTGAGCCATGGTGCCTGGGTAGTCAGCTGGATCGACCACGACGACCACATGACGGAAGTTCTTAGCAGCGGCCCTAACTAGACTCGGCCCTCCGATGTCGATTTCTTCGACCAGCGCCTCAACGGTGGTGCTGGGATCTGCCGCGGCCCGAGCGAACGGATAGAGGTTAACGACGACAACGTCGATGGTCTCTATTCCCTGCCCACCAATCGCCTCCAGATCATCTGGACGATCCCGTCGCGCTAGGATCCCTCCGTGCACCGCGGGGTGCAGGGTCTTGACGCGCCCATCCATCATCTCCGGAAACCCGGTCACTGTTGACACAGCGGTCACCGGAAGTTTCGCCTCAGCTAGGGTGCGGGCGGTACCCCCAGTCGAGACAAGCTCGTACCCACGGTCGACTAGACCACGGGCAAATTCGACCAAATTCGACTTATCTGACACGCTCAGCAGTGCTCGCATACGCTCGCTCAATCTCCTTGTTTCGCGAAAAAACCGAGCAGGAACCGGCGGCATCAGACCGCCCCCTCCCGTCGAGGGTCCCAGCCTCAGGTATCGGGGCCTTGGGCGTTACCCGGTCGGCAGGTTAGTCGGTTAAAGCACCGGACGGTTACATAGCAACAACTCACAAACGGTACTCACAATCTTTTGCTGCGTCGCTACGTCGACCTCAATCGTCCTAGATGGATCAGAAACCAAATAAGCGGCAGCCAGAGCTCCCGCGCATAGGGGATAGCACGGTCGTCTATGAGCACCTCGCACGATTCAACTGGTCCGACCAGCTCAAACAAGGCCCGTAAGTCGACCGCCTGGGTCGGCAAAAAACGCGCTCTGTGCCGTTGCGCAGCCCCAGTCCCCGTAATCCGATACTCAGTTGCCGTTTGAGCCAGTTCGACGGCTCGGTCGAAGTTTTTACCTTCAAAAACCGGAAACACGAGGGTCACGGAGAAAGGCCGTTCCGTCTCGTCTCCGAACAGGGCCCGGCGGAGGTCCGGGTCGAGAAGAGCGAGCTCGTCATCGCTCGGCACCTCCGGTACGTCGACGTAAGGCCAAAATCGGTCCGACGGCCGGTATTCCAGCGGCTCATCGTCCTTCGGAGGTTTGTCGGTTGGCGAACTAGACATCTCGCCCTAAAACTGGCGATGTGGAGCTGACAGTGACAAGCGGCCGACGAGGCGGCGAGCCGCGCGCCCATCACGGCCGTCAGGAACCCTAGCCGCCAACCGCCCAGGCGACGTGATGGTATCCTGAACCCCCGCGGCGCGGCAAGGTGCCTATCGGCACTTCCGCCTGCGAATCTGCACATGACGACGCCCCGGGTCCTGCCATCCATCGACCGCCTGCGTCAACGACCAGCCATCCGTGCAGTCGAAGCGGACTACGGCTCGCACGCCACACTCGAGGCGCTACGGGAAGTGACCGCGGCACTGCGCCAAGAGCTGAGGGGTGAACACCCGCCGTCGCTCAAGGACGACGAACAGGCTGCAGCCGCCATCGAGCACCGGACAGTAACCCACTTGACACGCACATTCGAACCGTCGCTGATTCCAGTGATCAACGCCACCGGGGTCGTCCTTCACACAAACCTGGGACGGGCTCCGCTCGCGGCTGCCGCGGTTCGACGCGTCACGCAAGTCGTTTCCGGCTACACCAACCTCGAATACGACCTGAGCACTGGACAACGAGGAACCCGTAGCGTCCACGCTGAACGCCTCTTATCTCGCGTGACCGGCGCCCCCGCCGCCATCGTGGTGAACAACAATGCGGCCGCGCTGTTGCTGGTGCTTGCTGCCCTGGCAAACGGACGAGAGGTTCTCGTATCGCGCGGCGAACTCGTAGAGATCGGCGGCGGTTTCCGGATACCGGACGTTATGCGGCAATCGGGAGCAGATATCCGTGAGGTTGGTACCACGAACAAAACCCGGTCCACGGACTTTGCCGCGGCGATCAGCGATCGCACCGGCCTAATACTGCGAGTTCATCCGTCGAATTTTCGTGTGGAAGGATTTACAGAACGCCCTGGGCTCGAAGAACTCGTCGCACTCGGAAAACAGTTCAACGTGCCGGTGGTAGAAGACCTCGGCAGCGGCAACCTGCTCGTTGGTCAGGCTTCACAACCCGTCAGCGAACCGGCGGTCGCTGCGAGCATCTCAGCCGGGGTAGCGGTCTGCTGTTTCAGCGGGGACAAGTTGCTAGGTGGCCCGCAAGCCGGCATCATCGTCGGCAAGGCGGACGTCTTGAGCCGCATCCGCGATCACCCGTTGATGCGAGCCATCCGTGTGGACAAAATGACCTACGCGGCCCTTGAAGGCACCCTCCTTGAGTATGCGCGTGGGCGGGCGACCGCGAACATTCCGGTCACCCGGATGCTGTGCGCTACCTCCAGCGACATCGGGGTACGAGCCGCCGTGCTGACAACGCACCTCGCCGGACATCCGGCATTTGAGGCAGACCTCATCGATGGAGTCTCGACCGTCGGCGGCGGGGGCGCCCCTGGGTCCGCATTAGCGACACGGCTGGTCAGACTCACGCCGCGCGAGCAATCGACGGTTTCCCTTGAGCGTCGTCTACGGGCACTGGACCCACCGGTCGTCGGTCGGATCGAAAACGATCGGGTCCTGCTCGACCTCCGGACGGTTTCGCCGGAACAAGACGACCAGCTACTCGCAACACTACGCACGCTCACCTAGGAGCAACTACTGCTCAAGCCGCGTTGTCTTCACCGGGCCCACGCCAGTGATCTGCACGGTGACGTCTTCGTCGCGGGCCTCGTCATAGTGGACGCCGTTAGGAGGCTCGTAAATAAAGCTTCCCGGCTTCAACGGCCGCATCTTGTCAGGGTCATAGGTCGAGGCCTCCGGACCCAA
Organism: Acidobacteriota bacterium; assembly: GCA_003533545.1. GTDB lineage: Bacteria > Acidobacteriota > Vicinamibacteria > Vicinamibacterales > UBA8438 > DQEK01. The sequence goes on from DQEK01000038.1 coordinate 8,129, forward strand.
CGCGACCCACCAGGTACCCTCGATCACCGTGATGTAGCGAGCTTGGTCATGAAAATGCGGCTTTGTGCCACTGCCCGCGGCAAAGGTAATCCGCATCACATACATACCTGGCTCACCGGTGGCGCCAAGCAACCTCACGGAACGACTTCCTTCGATAGGCACCATAGCCTCAGGCTCCGCCACAATGAAACCGTGTTCGTCTGGAGTTGGCGCTTGGGCGGACGCAGGCGGCACTATGAACGGTGTAAGGACGCACGCACAGCAGACCCACCGCATCACCTCAGCGCGTGTCATCAGTCCCTCCTCAAGTCACGGAGACCGGAAACCGTCGAACGGAAGCCATGCACC
>DQEK01000038.1:8873-13206 GCA_003533545.1 Acidobacteriota bacterium
TCAGTCCGCGAGAACCAGGGGACACTCGCGGGCAAATGCCTCAGACGAAACCCACCCACGACTCAGTCGGGAAAGACCGGTTCAGGCCTACGATTCGGGCAAGTAGCACAGTTCATCGGCTCACCATCTGGTCCCACCGCATCAGGACCGCCGCACGAACCCCGGAGACAGACCCCATTGAGGATCACACCCACGCCCATGAGCACCATGACGATTGCCATAACTCCGAGGGTCAGGAAGAACAGCGCCATTTCAGTTCCCATTGTACGATCCCAGTAACTCAAAGGCTGCCGTCGCGTGTGCCGTAATCGTGCCGTCGTCATCCCGAACCAAAAACAGCGCCGCCCATCCGCGCTCGCTCGCCAGAGCGTAGCCCTCCTCAGGCCCCAGCACTTCCAGAGCAGTCGCCAACCCATCCGCCACGACGCATTCGTCGGCAACGACGGTAACGGCGGCTAGTTGGTGCTCAACCGGCCAACCGGTGTGGGGGTTGATTGTGTGGGAAACGAAACGACCGTCGAACTCCCGGACGATGTGATAATCGCCAGAGGTCGCCATCGCACGGTCGGAGAGCGGCACGATCTGTTCGATACCGCCATCAGCACTCGGCCGTTCGATACCGATGCGCCACGCACGGCCTTGCTGATTGAGCCCCGAGGCGACGATTTCACCGCCTACCTCAACCATGAATCGAGCTTCCCCCTCGTCGACTAGTGCCGCCGCCACCTGGTCGACGCCGTAGCCCTTCGCCACCGCCGAAAGGTCACACTCGAGTTCCGGGTCGATCTTCCGAAGCGTCGATGCTGCGGCGTCGAGTTCGATCTTCTCGAACCCGACGTGACTCCGTAATCGCCCAAGCAAATCGGCATTAGGTGGCAACTGCATCGGCTCGTCCGGCCCGAAGCCCCACGCATTCACCAGCGGCCCAACGGTCACATCCAGCGCGCCGCCCGTCTGCGCACTTAGGTCCAGCGCCCGACGCATCACCTCAAACGTCTCACGGGACACGGAGAACGGCTCGGTCGTCCGATTCCGATTAAACCGAGACAGCTCTGAGGTCGGCTGATAGTGAGACATCGCCGATTCAGTCGCGTCGAGAACTCCTTGGATCCGAGCGCCAACACGGGCGCGCCGGTCCGGTTCCCACCCGGTCTCGGCGACGACCCGCACCGAATAAGACGTACCCATCGTTAGACCATCAAAGACCTCGACCGTCGGTTCCAGATCGGCGCCAATCGGCGCACAGGACGCGACGCCGACGAGCAGCGCGGTCTGCAATAGAGGCCTAAGCGTTGGACAGGCAGTCATTCTCGGCGTTCGATATCTATCCGAAGTCGTCGAACAGAATGTTCTCTTTTTCGACGCCGAGAGAATCGAGCATGTCCATGCAGGCCTGAAGCATCATCGGTGGGCCACATAGGTAGTACTCGATGTCCTCCGGCGCTGCATGGTCCTTCAGGTAGTTGTCGAGCACGACCTGATGGATGAAGCCTGTGTATCCTGTCCAATTGTCTTCCGGCAACGGCTCGGAGAGCGCAAGGTGCCAATCGAAGTTCTCGTTCTCTCTTGCGACGGTGTCGAAGTCGTCAAGATAAAAGGCTTCTCGAAGACTTCGTGCGCCGTACCAGTACGACACTCGCCGGAAGGTACTTAGCCGACGGAACTGGTCAAAGATGTGCGACCGCATCGGCGCCATGCCTGCCCCGCCGCCGATAAACAGCATCTCGGCCCCAGTTTCCTTCGCGAAGAACTCCCCGAACGGACCCGAGATAGTGACCTCGTCCCCAACCCGAAGGTTAAACATGTAAGAGCTCATCTTTCCGGGCGGCGTCCCCTCTGGCGACCGGGGGGGAGGAGACGCCACCCGCACGTTGAGCATAATGACGCCGCGTTCCTCCGGGTAGTTCGCCATCGAGTACGCGCGCGTCACCGGCTCTTCAACCGTCGACACATAGCGCCATAAATTGAACTTGTCCCAGTCAGCCCGATACTGCTCATCGATGTCGAAGTCGGCGTACTTGACCGTACTCGGTGGTGCTTCGATCTGAATGTAACCTCCGGCCCTAAAGGGGACCGATTCACCAACGGGCAACTCCAGCACGAGCTCCTTGATGAAGGTAGCAACGTTATTGTTCGACCGGACCTTGCAGCGCCACTGCTTAACGCTGAACATCTCCGGTGGTAACTCGATCGCAAGGTCCTGCTTTACCTTGACCTGACACGACAGACGAACTCCGTCGCGAGCGTCGCCACGCGAGATGTGAGCCAGCTCGGTCGGCAAAATGGCACCACCGCCGTCTCGTACCGTGACCGTACAGACTCCGCAACTACCCTTGCCACCACAGGCCGACGGAATGAAGATGCGATTAGCCGCCAACGTGCCGAGCAACGTGCCGCCGGCAGTCGTACACAACGCATTCTCCGAGTCGTCGTTCACAGTAATGCTCACGTCACCGGTCGCCACTAACCGCCACCTGGCTAGCATCAACAGCCCCACCAGCGCCACGATCGTGAACGTGAACATTCCCACGCCAAGCACGACGGTCGTCACAGCTGCACCCCAGCGAACGCCATGAAGCCGATGGCCATCAAACCGACAATGATGAACGTCAGACCGAGGCCTCGGAGTCCAGGGGGTGGATTGCTGTACCGCAGCCGCTCGCGAATCCCCGCGAGCGCCACAATAGCAAGCGCCCAGCCCAGACCGGACCCGAATCCAAACACCGCGCTCTCCGCCAGGTTGTAATTCCGCTCCATCATAAAAAGCGACGCACCGAGGATTGCGCAGTTGACCGCGATCAGCGGCAGAAAAATGCCAAGCGCAGCGTAGAGCGCTGGCGCGAACCGGTCCATCGTCATCTCCACGATCTGGGTCATCGCAGCGATGGTGCCGATGAACATGAGGAAACTGAGAAACGACAGGTCCTGCGACGCCAGAGACGGCGACACCCAAACCAGGGCACCAGGCTTCAGCACATAGATGTAAACGAGGTTATTCATCGGCACGGTGACAGTCAGAACAAAGATGACGGCCATGCCGAGCCAAAATGCGGTCGAGACCCGTTTCGACACCGCGAGAAACGAGCACATGCCCAGGAAGAAAGCGAGCGCCATGTTCTCGACGAAGATCGCCTTCACCGCGAGGTTCAGGTAATGCTCCATCAGTTCTGCTCCACCTGTTCTGGCTTCCAGGTACGAATCGCCCAGATGAAGAACCCGATAATGAAGAAAGCGCCGGGGGACAGCACCATTAACCCGTTAGGCGTATACCAGCCCCCCTCGCTGGCCAACGCCAGCAACTGCACGTCGAACAGAGACCCTGACCCGAACAGTTCGCGTAGAACCGCGGTACCGGCAAGAATGACGGCATACCCGAGCCCGTTACCGATGCCGTCGATCATGCTCATCCGCGGTGGGTTCTGCATGGCGTAGGCCTCAGCCCGACCCATGATGATGCAGTTGGTAATAATGAGTCCGACAAACACCGACAGTTGTTTCGAGATCTCGAACAGGTACGCCTTCAGCACCTCATCGACCACAATGACCAGCGACGCAATGATCGTGAGCTGAACGATGATGCGGATATTGGTCGGAATTTGGTTCCGCAACAAGCTGACAAACAGATTCGAAAACAGCAGTACGAAGATGACCGCGGCACACATGACCAGCGCGGTGTCCATCTTGGTCGTTACCGCTAGCGCCGAACAGATCCCGAGCACCTGCAGCGCGATCGGGTTATTGCTGAAAAGTGGGTCGATCAACGCGTCCCTTGACTTGGACATCAGTTAGAAACCCCCTCCCCTCGCAGGCGCGTCAAATATGGTCCTAATCCATCCGGCCCTAACCAGAACCGCAACAGGTTCGTGACCCCACGGCTCGTGATGGTGGCGCCTGACAACCCGTCAACCCCATAGGGAGCCTCGGTCACCGAGCCCGCCGGTCCCTTGACCACCCCGATGGCAGGCGTGAGATCGTCGTCGAATGCCAGTCGCCCGGTCCAGAGCGCTTTCCACCGTGGGTTGTCCACCTCGCCACCGAGGCCAGGGGTCTCCTTGTGCTCGTAGAACGTCAACCCACGAACTGTGCGCACGTCCCCATCGAGGGCGATGAATCCGTAAAGGGTGCCCCAGAGTCCGAGTCCCTCGATCGGCAACACGACCATCTCGAGACGACCGGCATCGTCGCGCATCTCGTAAACGAGCGCCTCAGTCGGAATCCGTACAACGCGAGCAGCATTGTCCGGCGCCGGCTGACTCCGCGCCGGATCAAGCGACGCAGCGCGCTGATCAAACGTGACCGGGTCGATGCCTTCAACCACCCTACCGGTGCTCAC
>DQEK01000038.1:13632-15588 GCA_003533545.1 Acidobacteriota bacterium
TTCTGCTTGTCGAGCGCAGCGTTCCGTTCTTGCCGGTCGAGAAGCGAAACGGCGGCCGTTGACACTACCAGCGCGCAAGCGAGACAAACAGTGGCCGCAAACCCCAGGTTGTAGCCCACGCTACCTTGCATGCTTGGCCCTCCGTCGGCGCACATTAGCCTGGACCGCCACATAGTCGATCAGTGGCGCGAACAAATTCATGAACAGAATGGCCAGCATTATTCCCTCTGGGTAGGCCGGGTTCACCACTCGGATCAACACCGCCAGCAGTCCAATGAGAAACCCGTACACGTAATGACCGGTTAATGTCGATGGTCCCGACACCGGATCGGTGGCCATGTAGACGGCGCCAAACGCCCACCCACCTAGGAGGAAATGCCAGAGCGGAGTAACTTCGAAGAAAGGATTCGTCGCCGAACCCAAAATGTTGAGCAGCGCAGCGGTCCCGAGCGTGCCCACCGCCACACTCAGCATGATGCGCCACGATCCGACACCAGTCGCAATCAGGACCAGAGCACCGGCCAAGCAGGCCAATGTCGAGGTCTCGCCCATCGATCCCGGCATTAAACCAATAAACGCCCGCCAAAGATCGACCGTGTCAACCACGCCTGACATCCCACTCTCTGTCGCCAACGCCAACACAGTCGCGCCACTCACCCCATCTGGTGTGGTACTGGCCGCGATCCAGACCGCGTCACCCGACATCTCGGCAGGGTAGGCGAAGAAGAGAAATGCCCGTGCCGTCAGCGCCGGATTCAACACGTTCATCCCGGTACCACCGAATACCTCCTTACCGACAACCACACCAAACGAGATACCGAGCGCGACCTGCCAGAGCGGGATGGTGGCCGGCAGGGTTAACGGCAGCAACATACCAGTCACCAAGAACCCCTCGTTGACCTCGTGCCTCCGAACACTGGCGAAAAGCGCTTCCCATAGGCCCCCCACCGCGAAGGTGACCACAAGCACCGGCAAGAAGTACAGCGATCCGTGCACCAAGCAGGCCTGTAGGTCGTCGGGAGCAAACGGCAATCCCATCGACTCCATTGCGTGCGTCTGCCACGTGTCAAGGGGCACAGCACCAGCGGCAATCGCCAAGTGCGCTTGGTAGCCGGTGTTGTAGAGCGCCATATAGACGCACCCAGCCAGCGCCATGACAACCGTCATCATTAGGCGCTTCATGTCGATCGCATCCCTTACGTGGGGCGCCGACCTAGTCACTTCTCCCGGCGTGTACAAGAAGGTGTCCTGCGCTTCCCAAAGTGGATACAACCACTCCAGGGAACCACCCTTCTCGAAGTGGTGCGCCTGCCTGTCAAGCAAGTCACGCAGAAATTTCATCTCAGCCTTCTGCCTCAAGGACGGTCAAGACATCGCGCAACGAGGTGCCGTAGTCCAGCTTGCTGGGACACACGAACGTGCACAGTGCGAGGTCTTCTTCGTCGAGCTCGAGACACCCCAATTCTTCCGCGCGCTCGATGTCCTGCATGACCAACGCCCGTAGCAACGGAGTAGGTAGCAAGTCCATGGGCATCACCTTCTCGTAAAGCCCAATCGGCACGATGGCGCGTCGTGACCCGTTGGTAGTGGTGCTTAACGAAAACCGGCGACCCGGCAACAACGTTGAGAAGAACGATCGTGAGACCGAAAACTTGCTGGACCCCGGCGTTAACCAACCGAGCAGCTCACGGTCGTAACCCTCTCGCAGCAGACAGACCTGACGGTGGTAACGGCCGAGAAAACTAACAGCTGCCTCACCGGCCGAACGACCAGAGAGCAACGACCCGGACACCACCCGGTGGTCTCCGTCGATCGGATCATCGACGAGCAAATCCGGAATCGACGCTCCCAACCGGGTGCGCAACAACCGGGGACGCGGTTGGACCGGGCCAGCAAGGGAGGTTACGCGCTCGACATTCAGCTCGCCGGTCGCGAATAGCCGGCCGATGGCAACGA
>DQEK01000089.1 GCA_003533545.1 Acidobacteriota bacterium
GCTCGGCTCGGGGTGTCCGATACCCCGGAGACCTCAAGTGGTCCACGGATCGCCAGGTCGCGCAGGTGCGGCAGACTAGTAAAACCATACGCGTTGGCGACACTAGTGCTGGAGAGGGACCACTCGTGCGGTGAAATCAGGTCCTGCGCTGGACCTTCAAAACGGCGAATGAAGGCCGCTGACACTTGGTGGGGACCGGCCGTGACTACGATGGGGTCGGTGCGAAGGTTGACTCCATCGGGGTCAGAGACATGCATCCATCGGTCAATGTCAAGCAGCGCGACCCGTTCGCCGTCGATGGAGATTTCGATTTGCTCCGGGTGTTCGGCGGTGTGCAGCGCCGCCCGACCGCTGCCAAAGAGTTCGCCGGTCGTTTCGTGATGGAACGACACACGAAAGGTAAAGGTGCCGTCTGCTGGAAACGTGTGGAGGGCAGAAACGCCGCCGCGGGACCCGTAGGGCGCACCCTCGACGTGCTCTCTTTGTGAAACCCACCTAGTCACCCGGTAGGTGGACTCGATAGGCGTGGCTGTCCGGTTGCCGATTGCCAACCGACTGATCTCGCCGGCAGCACGCAAATAGGCGTCCATCAGCGTCGGGGAGAGCAATTGCGTATCGGCGATGTTGTCAAAATTCGCGCTCTTCGTGTCGAGCGGAAGGTAATCACTGGCGCTGATCTCAAGCGCCAGCATGTCTCGAATGGAGCGTTCATACTCGGCCCGGTTGAGTCGCTGGAAGCTTCGCCGTCCAGGGTTTGGAATGGCGGCGGCGTCGTCGAGACCCGTCTCTAGCGCGGCAGCCAGATTGGCGAGGGCAGCGCCGGTGGGTCGCGTTGTCCCAGCGGGTGGCATGAGACCGGCTCGGAGTTTACGTACCATGGCCTCCCCGAGCGCTGGGCGTTCGTGGACGTTAGCGACCGAAAAGCCCTCCAGCGACATATTCCCGTAGCGGGTCCGGTCGTTGTGGCACCGTTCACAGGTGTTGTCGACCACGGATTGCGCGGTCTCGAGAGTCGCTGGTGCCTGCGCCAGCAACGCCGTGCCTGTGCTCAGGCCGATGCCGATCACCAGCGCGCTCAGTGCCGATTGTCCCCGTACCTTTGCGCTCAAAGCGCACACTTCCACCACGACTATGAGAGCTAGTTTAGCTGTTGTCGGTGCCGTTGGCTACGGTGGCGCGGTGTTGTCTCCTCCTAAATAGCTCGTGCCAGAGGGGCCGGCGCTAGGTGGCCGTGGAGGATTCATGTGGCGGACGCCTTGTCGGAACACTAAGATGGCACGCGTTGGTTTTGGACCGAGAGGGAGGCGAGTGATGAGACGCGTAGCTGTGGGGCCCGTCGCGCTTGCGGTGTTCTTGATGTGTCCGGCCGATGGGGCCACGCAGCAATGGCCTCGTTTCCGCGGTTTGCAGGCCGGCAACGTCGCGGACGATTCGGTGCTGCCGGATACCTGGAGCGAGACCGAGAATATTGCTTGGAAGATTGATATTCCCGGTTTGAGTTGGAGTTCGCCGATTGTCTGGGACGAACACATTTTTGTCACGACCGCCATCAGTGCGGCTGAGGACGAGGTACAACCCATTCCAGGGCTATACGACCCCGGTGAACACAACGGGTCAGTACCGGCGAGTGGTGAGCACCGCTGGATGGTGTTCGATATTGACTTTGAGACCGGTGCGGTCAGGTGGGCGAAGGAGTTGCATCGTGGGGTGCCGACCATTACCCGACATTTGAAGAATAGTTTTGCGTCAGAGACGCCGGTTACAGACGGGGAGCGCGTTTATGCCTATTTCGGCAGCATCGGGTTGATTGCGGCGTTAGATTTTGACGGAAAAGAACTTTGGCGGAAGGACATAGGAACATTCAACACGATGCAGGGCATGGCGACCGCGTCGTCGCCAGCGCTGCATGAGGACCGACTGTATATCGTCAACGACAATACCGCGCAGTCGTTCCTCACTGCGCTGGACACGGCAACGGGTGAAGAGGTATGGCGGGTTGAACGACAGGAGCCAGGACACACCTGGGCGACCCCATTCGTCTGGGAGAACCACCAGCGGACGGAGATTGTGACGGCGGCAACGGGCCGCGTCAGGTCCTACGACCTGAAAGGGACCCTTCTCTGGGAACTTGGCGGAATGTCGCTACTCACCACCCCGAGTCCCTTTGCTAGCCATGGGCTCGTCTACATTAGTTCCGGTTACCCTGGCGGTTCACTGCGGCCGGTCTACGCCATCCAGCCTGGAGCGGCCGGTGACATATCGATTTACCAGGACGTCGCCAGTGGTCTGCAGGAGGGCTTTCCGGGGACACGCACCTATTCACGGGATGACCATGTAGTCTGGTCTTACCCGCTACTGGGAACCTATAACACGACCGCGTTGGTCTACGGAGACATCTATTACACGTTGCTCGATCGCGGCTTTCTGACAGCGCACGACGCCGCGACTGGTGCTGAGGTCTATGGGCGTAGGCGTCTCGAGATCGGGAATGGATTCACGGCGTCGCCGTGGGGGTATAACGGGAAGATCTTTTTGTTGAGTGAAGACGGTGACACCTTTGTGGTCAAGGCAGGGCCGGAGTTTGAAATTCTGCACAAGAACTCTTTGGATGAGATGTCGCTCGCGACTCCGGCGGTAGCGCAAGGCAGTGTCGTGCTACGCACGCAATCGAAGCTTTATCGTATTACCCGTCAGTGAAACCTGTTTGTCGTCGTTTGTTTTGTATTCGAGCGAGTCGATTCACTCTGTCCCGGGGCACCGTAGCAATTACGGTGGTGTCGCGCGTAACGGAAATCGATTGAAATTGGCCATTCCACGGCGACTGCGTGTTCGTCGGTCGAGGGCGACTGGCTCATCTGAGGATTTGTGATGTTGAGCATGTTAGAGGGCTGGATGGCCGGTCGTGGCGTTGACCCTGCCGTAGCGGAGCTCGTGCTAATTGGCGTCCAACTTCTCTCTATCCTTGCTTTTGCCCTGGCCGCGGATGTCGTGGCGAAACGCGTCCTACTGCGTGCCGTGGTGGGGCTGGCGGGTCGAACGGACGCAAATTGGGACGACGTGGTGATGGAGCGTCGAGTCTTTCACCGGTTGGCGCACATTGCGCCTGCGCTCGTTGTCTATTTTTTTGCGCCGTCTGTACTTGGGCCCGACAGCATCTCGACCACGCTCGTTACTGCGATTTGTTTGCTGTACATGATCGTTGTCGTGGTGTCGGTGGTCGACGGCGTGCTTAATGCCGTAGTCGATTTAGTACGTGTGTCGAGTTTCGGTCGTCGACTTCCGCTGACCAGCTTTGCACAGGTAGCAAAGCTGGTGCTCTATGGTGTGGCGCTTATCATCGCGCTGTCAGTCGTGATCGGGGAGTCGCCGGCACTGCTATTCAGTGGTCTCGGTGCGATGACCGCGGTGTTGATGCTTATTTTTAAGGACCCGATTCTTGGGTTCGTTGGCGGCATTCAACTGTCGGCCAACCAGATGGTCATGCCCGGTGACTGGATTGAGATGCCGAAATATGGTGCCGACGGCGATGTACTTGAAGTCGCGCTGACGACGGTGAAGGTACAGAACTTTGACAAGACCGTTACGACAATTCCGACTTACGCGCTGATTAGTGAATCTTTCAGGAACTGGCGGGGAATGTCGGAGTCGGGTGGCCGGCGCATCAAACGGGCCATCAATATCGACATCACTTCGATCAAGGCCTGTGACGATGGGTTAATCAACCGGTTGTCACGAATCCACTACATGGCAGACTACCTCAACGCGAAACAGGAAGAGCTTGCGCGTTGGAATACTCGGCACGAGGCAGAACCGGCCACTTCTTTACACCCACGTCGTTTGACGAACATTGGCACTTTCCGGGCTTACGTGGTGGCTTACCTGCGGCATCATCCGCAGATTCACCAGGATATGACGTTCTTGGTGCGTCAGCTCGCCCCGACTGTGCACGGCGTGCCGATTGAAATCTATGTTTTTTGCACGGACCAAAACTGGGTCAACTATGAGGGCATCCAATCCGACATTTTCGATCATCTGCTAGCCGTGCTCTCGGAGTTCGACTTGCGCGCCTATCAGGTTCCGTAAGCGCTGCCAGCAGAGGGTGTGGTTCCTTTAGGCGCCGAACCTTCTGGGTGTACGGGAGTCGGTCACGCGGATGGCAGTTCAGACGAATGCTTTCTGGGCAGATAGGCCGTCTACGTTTTGGCTTCGTGTCCTTGGCACTATCTGCGCCCGTGAGACGTCTGGTCTGCGCCTCGAACCGAGGTACAATGGCACCGAGGTTTGTCGGTCGACACTGGGTGGCAGCGAGCTGTGCGCGTCCCTAGGGGCGGCGGCCGTCGTGGTGTGGCGCGCGCCAGTTTTCGGGCACCCTATCCCACTGTGCACATAGTTTCGGTTCACGCTGGGTGTGCCCAAGCGTTCCCCCGAGTGGGATGACGTTTGGCGGCGGCCCGAGAGGAGATAGAAATGGGATCGACGGCTGTGGAGAAGGCTCATTCGTTCGCCGAGACGGTTCAGTTGGGACGTGAGCCATTCAAGGTGGCAGACCTGTCCTTGGCGGAGTTTGGTCGCAACGAAATCCGGCTGGCTGAGCAGGAAATGCCAGGGTTGATGGCGCTGCGTGAGGAATACGCTGGGCAATCGCCACTTCACAACGTCCGTATTATGGGCAGCTTGCACATGACGGTGCAGACGGCCGTACTCATCGAAACGTTGGCTGACTTGGGTGCCGATGTTCGGTGGGTCTCATGCAACATCTTTTCTACTCAGGATCACGCAGCGGCGGCGGTCGTCGTGGGACGGCCGGAAACCGGTGGAACGTCCTCTGACCCGCGGGGAATCCCTGTCTTCGCGTGGAAGGGTGAGACGCTAACTGAATACTGGTGGTGCACGGATCAAGCGCTCGTGTGGCCGAATGGCGATGGGCCAGAGCTGATCGTCGACGACGGTGGTGACGCCACGCTTCTTGTGCACAAGGGATACGAATTTGAAAATATCGGTGAAGTTCCTGAATTCGATGAGGCCAATGAACCGGAAGAATGGGGAGTGATCCTTGACCTGCTTCGAAACATCCGGGGGAGGGACAAGGCACGCTGGCAGAAACTCAGCCCGGCGATTCGCGGCGTCAGCGAAGAGACGACGACAGGGGTGCACCGGCTCTATGAAATGATGGAGGCGGGCACGTTGTTGTTTCCCGCCATCAACGTCAACGACTCGGTTACCAAAAGCAAATTTGACAACGTCTATGGCTGTCGCCATTCGCTTCCAGACGGATTGGCCCGGGCGACCGATGTGATGCTCGGGGGCAAAGTGGCGGTCGTTTGTGGATTTGGTGAGGTCGGGAAGGGCTCTGCGCAGGCCCTGCGCGGCCAGGGGTGCCGGGTGGTGGTGACTGAAATTGATCCGATTTGCGCGCTCCAGGCATCGATGGAAGGCTACGAGGTCAACACGCTCGAGGCCATGATCGACCGGGCCGATATTTTCATCACGACCACAGGAAACAAGGACATCATTTCCGCCAGCCAAATGGCCCGGATGAAGGACAAGGCGATTGTGGGCAATATCGGGCACTTCGACAATGAGATCGACATGGCCGGACTCAAGAAAATTCCCGGGATTGAGCATGTGAACATCAAACCGCAGTACGACGAGTGGCAGTTTCCAGATGGGCACAGCGTCATGGTGCTGGCTGAAGGGCGACTACTGAACCTCGGATGCGCTACGGGGCATCCCAGTTTCGTGATGTCGGCTTCGTTCACTAACCAGGTCCTCGCGCAGATCGCCCTCCACCAAAATTCCGGTGAATACGAGAAGCAGGTTTACATGCTGCCGAAGCTGCTCGACGAAAAGGTAGCGCGTTTGCACCTTGACCACCTAGGGGTCCGTCTTACCACGTTGTCGAAAGACCAGGCCGCCTACATTGGGGTTAAGGTCGAGGGTCCGTACAAGCCGAATCATTACCGGTACTAGTGGTGGTGGCCACTGAGTCTTCTCCAGCATTCACTCGCTGTTATTAAACCTGCACTCTTCACAGTGGTTGAGTTATGACGCCCCGTTCACTCGGACGACGAGATTTTCTGCGTCTTGGTGGAGCAGCGTTGGCGGTGGGGGCGTCTGGGATCAGCTCACTCGCGCAAACCGAGACGACTCTAGCGCCATACCTTGCGGATGTTGACGGCGATGGGCGGCTGGGGGCCGGCGACATCCAGTTGATGGTCCAGGCGATTTCCACGGATCGAGGATTCGGTCTTGTTCCCAACACGGGGTTCGATCACCGGGCCGACGTGTTCGGTCGTGGCGTGGTCGGTCAGGCTGAAGTCGACGCCGTGATCAGGACGGTGCAATCTGCTGACCCTCTGGCGCTGCGAATAGCTCCCCGACCGTTAACCGTGGCGTGGCACTACGGGTGGTATGACCAGCTCCGTCGTCCCCTTTTGCAGCAGACTGTCCGTTATTTCGCGGGTGACTATCTTTCGAACGATGCCACTGTGGAAACGGGTTTCAATGACCTGAAGAACGAATTCGGCATAACGGTGGACGCGTTGAGCTGGATCCCGAGTCGAATAACGCCGACGATTCTGGAGAACTATCGAGCGGGCTACTTTGGGGCGTCGAACGCCGAAACCCGTCACGTAGCACTGCTCTACGAGAGCATCCTGGCGTTGCCGTCGGTTGGGGGTAGGGTTGACTTTCGGTCACCTGCTGTCGATGAAACGCTCGCGGAGGATTTCGCGGCTATGGCGGAGACGATGGTCGAGGCGCGGGACCGGTACCCGACTCGGGTGCTCCTGCTCGACGGTCGCCCAGTTATCTTTATCTTCGCCTCTCATTCCTGGGGCCTTAATCAAAGAGATGGTGGCGAGTTTTTGCGAATGGCGACGGTCGTCGGGCAAGCGCGTGAGGCGTTCAATCAGGTGTACGGTGAACTGCCGTACCTTGTTGGTGAGGAGCTCCTGCCACTTGCGTCGACAGCGACCCCTTCGCCGGACCGGATCAGTCGCGCTTCGGTGTTTGATGCGGTCTACACGTACCACGCCGCCAACCTTAAGACGAGCGCGACGCCGTTTGAGATGAACGAAGCGTACGGTCGATTGCAGCGACTACGTCTGGAGCGTGCTGCCCAGGCAATGCAGGGCCTCAGAAATCGTTTTTCTAGCGAGCGGGTGCTCATGATTCCGAGTTTGGCCGGTGGGTTTGCCAAACACGGACTCCCGATTCTCAATACCACGCGTCCGGCTCTGGCCGACTACCTCAAACTGCTCATGCGATTCAATAACGAGAGATATTTGCCGATCGAGTGGCCGAGTGCCATAGGTTCAGCGAAGCTGCCGGCACCCATTTACACCCTTGGTTCTTGGAACGAAGAGTATGAGGGCCACGCGGTCTTTCCCGCTCGGTTCAACCTGGCGCTGAAAGACAGCGAGCAGTTTGGGTTCGACTTCGCTATGGCTATCAAGGAAGCGTTTGGTTGGAATCATTATGCCGAGCGCGAAATCGATACCCGTTAGTCAGAATCTTGCCCGTCGCTCGCGATCCACGAGCCGAGTCGACGTAACGTGTCTAGGTCGTGCACATCACCAGGCAGTAGGGGCACGCGTACACGCGGAATGCTGGAAAATTCGTTATCGATCCATCCCAGGTGCTTGGCTTCTTGGCGTCGCCGCGCTTCCAGGAATGTGCCGTCTGCATTGGTCGGAAGCACTTGGTTTACGACTAGCGCCGAGACGGGCACAGAGAAGCGTGCCAGAGTGTCGCGGGCCTTGATGGTTTCTAGCACGGACAGTCGGTCCGGGTTCAGTACCAGGAGGAATGCACACTGTTCACGGTCGAGTAACTGTTCACGGGCGCGTACGAACTTGCGGCGTCGATCCTGCAGCAAGGTGCTGAGCTGGGCGTCACGGCTGCCCGGGTCGTGATCCACCGCCGCGTCGAGCATCGACAGGTCGTCGCCTTGCACGCGTCCGCCGCCTAGGTGACGTAGCGCTGAGCCCAAGTGCTCTGAGCGTTTCCGATGTCCCAGCAGGCCCTCGGTCCAGGCGGCCATGATCTCGGGCAGCGATAAGAGCCGTACGGTGTGTCCAGTCGGTGCGGTGTCGAAAATGACCTGGTCGTAACGATCGCCGGCCAGCGCCATTACCTCCGAAACGCGCTCGAGCATGGCGGCCTCTACCGTCCCCGGCGCTAACCGAGCCAGGTCGAGCTGGCGATCTATTTCGTCGTACGCTTTCGGGTGGACCAGACGTTTCATTCGAGCCTTCACGGTAGCGAGGTGGTCGTTTGCTTGTTCATCGGGGTCGACCTCGATCGCCCAAAGCGACGGCGCCAGAGAGGTCTCGCGACTGCCTATCGCACGATCGAACAGGTCGCCTAGTGAGTGCGCGGGATCAGTGGAGACAAGTAACGTGCGGCGACCCGTGTCAGCGGACGTTAGCGCGAGCGCCGCCGCCGTCGTGGTCTTGCCGACCCCTCCCTTTCCACCGATGAAGAGCAGCGGGCGGGTCAGAAGTAGTTTCAGTAGTGGGCTCCGATTGGGACGCGAGGAACCGGCAGCCGAAACAACATCACTTAGCAGCAGCGGAACCCGTCGAGAGGTGAGTGCTCCAAGCCTTGTCGGCGGTGCCACTCGTGGAACCGTTCGAGTAACAGGGGCTGCAATTCGAGCGTGTAGTAGGCCGCTGGATTTGGGACGCCCATCAATTCTGCGAAAACGAAGAGCATGAACAAGTCATCCTCGTCGCGCTGCGCCCGGGCGAGGGCACCACGATACGGCGCTACGTAGAATTCCTCAAGCAGCGCCTTGAATCTATCGAGTGGGCCACTGGCATCCGTCATGTCATGAGGAGAAACGTTGACTATGTGCTTGCCGTTGCTGCGCTGCGCCTCTCGCGCATGAACGCCGAGCCGGCCTCAAGCATAACGAAAATGGCGAGGACGACAATGACGAGATCGATCAAGAGCAGCGGGTACAAAAGTCCTCCAGCGGGCCATCCAGCGTCACGGCCTTGGAGAAACAAGGTTCTCAATTGGACGAGGGCGGCTGCGAGCGCCATCGTGGTGATAAAGATCATGGGCGTGAGGGTGTAGCGAGCCGGACGCCCCAGTTTCACGAGCATTACGCTGATAACCAACAGCGTTAGTCCGGCAAGTAGCTGATTGGTCGTGCCAAACAGCGGCCAGATGAGCATGCCGCCTTCGCCGCTCGGGCCCCCGGCGCCGAAGGCGAGAAGGAGGCAGGCCGAGACCGCGGCCGCTGTGGCGATGTATCCGTTCTGGAGGATGGGGATGCTGTAAATACTTCCCCATTCTTGGATGATATACCGCTGTAGGCGAACCCCGGCGTCCATCGTTGTACCGGCGAACAGCACCGCCATGACGGTTAGCAGCGTTGTCGCAAACCCCTGTGAGATACCGACTCCTGAAGAGACAATTACGGCTCCGCCTTGGACAAAAGCGGCCAAGCCGCCGTTGCCGAATTCCGAGTACATCGTCTCCCATTCGGTCAATGACGCGAATCCGGCGGTTGCCGCGATGATTGCGACGAGAGCCAGCGCCCCTTCTCCGGAGGATCCAAGATAGCCGACAAACCTCGCGTCGGTCTCTTTGTTGAGTTGTTTCGAAGTCGTACCAGAGCCGACTAAGCCGTGAAAACCGGAGATGGCGCCACAGGCAATTGTAACGAACAGTAACGGAAAAATAGGTGGAGCTGAGGCTGGCACGTTGGCGTTGATTGCGGGTGCGACAATCGTGGGGTTGGCAATGAGCACCGCACCGTAGAGCAGACCCAAGCCGATGAAGAGCTGGATACCGTTGATGTAGTCACGCGGTTGAAGCAACAGCCAGACTGGGAGGAGCGAGGCGATGCCGGCGTAGACGAAGAGGATGATGATCCACTGGGCGCCGGGGGCCAAGCCGAAGAGACCGTCTGTCAATGAGATCGGAACGGCGTCACCAAGAAAGATCACCGCATAGAGAATCACCGTGCCGACGATGGTCGGCCACAGGATAGGCACATGCATCCGGTAGATGAGTACGCCGATAGCGACCGCCACGACGATGGCGGTCCAGGCTGGAATGACACTGCTGGGCGTTTCTTGAAATGCGTCTGAGATGGCGACGCCGAAGACGGCGTTGACCATCATGAGCAGAAAGAACACCACGATCATGAAAAGGGTTCTGGCGCGAGGGGTTACGACGTCGCCAGTGAGCGCGCCGACTGATCGGGCTTTGCTTCGTACACTGGCCCACACCGCGCCGAAGTCATGGACGCCGGCAAAAAACATCGTCCCGAGGACGACCCAGATGAAGGCTGGCAGCCACCCCCAGATGACGGCGATGCCGGGACCGATGATTGGCGCCGCGCCGGCGACCGCCGTGAAGTGGTGGCCCCAGAGAACGACCCGATTCGTCGGCACGTAGTCGATGTCGTCACGCTGAGCGTGCGCAGGTGTCTCAAAATCAGGGTCGAGTTGATAGATTTTCTCGGCGATGAATTTTGAGTAGAAACGGTAGCCGATGGCGATCATCGAAAGTCCGACAACGGCAAGCAAGGCTGCGTTCATCTAAGTGCCCCTTCGTAACGACGCGGCAGGTTGCGCACGAATCAGCCTATTCTACACGCGGGGTTCGGTCGCACAAGTAGGATGTCGGGGGCGTCGTAGCGATACTCGAGGTGGGACACGAGAGAATCATGAACGGGTTCCTAGCCGATTTGATGGTGGGGCTTCACGCTGCGTTTGTCGTCTTCGTGGCGGTCGGTGGATTGTTGGTTTGGAAGGTGCCAAGGTTGGCGTGGCTGCACCTGCCGGCAGTTGCATGGGGTGTGGGGGTTGAGTGGACTGGAGCCATTTGTCCGCTGACCCCCATCGAAGTGTGGCTCCGCCAACAAGCTGGCGAGGTTGGCTATCAGGGGGACTTTGTTGACCAGTATGTGATGCCGTGGCTGTACCCGAGTGGGTTGACTCGGGAGCTGCAGATCGGTCTCGGCCTGGGCGCCCTCATATTGAACCTTGTTGTCTATGGCTACTGGTTCCGTGCGCGATGGTTTGGGTCGCGCCGATCACGATTGCGACGTCCGGACGCGACTGTGTGAGCAGGCCGGAGACATGGTGCAGCTATTGCATAATAGGGAGATGCGGACCTGCTCTCGGTCATCACTGGGACGAGCCCTCGGGGTAGTTCTTTTCGTTGGGATGGGTGGTTGTGGGCCGGACGCCGCACTGGTGCCGGTGGTGGGCGAGACGGATGGCGTGGGCACGCGGCCTGCTGTCTCCCTGGCGGCGTCAGGGGGAAGTGAGCGCGGCCCGTTGTTGGTCGTCTTGGGTGACAGCCTGACGGCTGGACTCGGATTAGAGGGCGACCAAGCCTACCCGGCGCTACTGCAGGAACGGTTTCATCGAGATGGGTATGACCTGACAGTGGTAAATGCTGGAGTGTCCGGTGACACAACGGCGGCGGGATTGCGCCGTGCCGAGTGGTCGCTTGCTGGGGATGTGCGCATCCTGATCGTTGCCCTGGGCGGCAACGATGGACTGCGCGGGCTTCCGGTCGAACAGATGAAACAGAATCTCACTGAGATTGTCGCACTGGCTAGAGATCGAGGAATACCAGTCTTACTTGCCGGCATGGAGGCACCGCCCAACTACGGTTCGGTTTATACGGCAGAATTTCGCGCGGTATTTCAAGACGTGGCAGACGATTTTTCGGTGGCGTTCATGCCGTTTCTGCTCGATGGGGTCGCTGCGGTACCGGCACTCAATCAGCCCGACGGCATTCATCCCACCGCGGAGGGCAGCGCAATTGTGGCCAACCGAGTGTATGAGGCACTTGCGCCGCTTCTGGTCGGTCTTCCCTCGACTGTTCGATAGATACAGGAGTTGCTGGAACTTACGTCGGCCGGCGCGGGGCTATGGTCGAGCGCCAGGATAGATAGCGGTGAGATGGGGCCTGCGGGGTCGAACAGATGATCGAATTACGCAATGTTTCAAAGACAGTGCTTAGTGGTACGGAGCCGCTGACGATCGTCCAGCCATTGGATCTCGTCATTTCGGCCGGGCAGTACGTGTCGATTATGGGACCGTCTGGAAGCGGAAAATCAACGTTGCTTGGGCTGATTGCTGGCCTCGACTTGCCAACGACAGGTGAGATTGTCATTGAAGGGCAGGAGATCGGAGCGCTCACCGAAGACGCGCTGGCTCAACTCAGAGGGCAAAAGATTGGTTTTGTTTTTCAGTTCTTCCATCTCGTGCCTTCGCTCACGGCGTTTGAGAACGTGCTTGTGCCAATGGAGATCGCTGGTGCCACCGACGCCCGAACACGTGCGACGTCTCTGCTTTCGGAGGTCGGGCTGGATGGCCGAGCGCACCATTATCCGGCGCAGCTTTCAGGAGGAGAGCAACAGCGGGTGGCCATCGCGAGAGCACTCGCGAATGATCCCCCCATACTCCTCGCCGACGAACCCACCGGCAACCTCGACAGTGCGAATGGGCGCCAGGTCGTCGAGCTTTTGCGCACGGTCAACGCGTCGCGTCGGACGACTATCGTGCTCGTGACCCACGATGCCGACCTGGCCGCCTCGGCCGACGTCACGCTGCGCATGCGAGATGGTAAAGCAGAGACTGTGGCTCCGAAATCTAGCATGAGCGAGGGCTACGGGTGAGCTTCGTAGTTCGTATGGTCGTGCGCGAACTGCGAGCCTCGTGGCGTCGTCTAGCGTTCTTTTTTGTGTGCGTCGCGATCGGAGTCGGCACCATTGTGGCCTTGCGGTCCGTGATTCAGAGCGTCGGGGTCGCCATGACGTCTGAAACGCGAGCCCTGACCGCGGCCGACATTCTGATCGAATCCGACCAGCCGTGGACCGACGAAGCCCTGGCGCTAATCGAGGAGTCACTGGACGCCGAACCGGACGTGGTCCGGACACGCTCCATTGAGACGGCGACTATGGTTCGGCCAGCGGACGAAAACAAAACTGTCACCAAAGTCATTGAGTTACGCGGGGTCGAGTCGGCGTTCCCGTTTTATGGCGAGTTCGTGTTGGAGGGTGATATTTCCTACCGGCACGAGTTGTTAGCTGGTGGCGGGGCGCTGGTGCGACCTGAACTTCTACCGCAGCTCGACGTTGGTGTTGGCGATGACATTGTGATCGGTGGGGAAACGTTTGAGATTCGCGGGGTCATTTTGCGGGAACCTGGCGGTCAACTAGGGGCATTTAGTTTCGGGCCGCGTGTGTTGGTTGACTACGACGACCTTGTCAGAAGCGGATTGCTGGGATTCGGGACGCGGGCTGAGCGTCAATTGTTGCTGCAGCTCCCTGAGGCCCGTATCGAGCCGCTCGTGGAGACGCTGCGGGAGCCGTTGCAGGGGCAGTTCGTCAGCATCCGGTCCTACAGGCGGACCGAGGACCGGATCGCATCGAATCTTCAGCAGGCGGAGGACTATCTGAGCCTGATCGGTTTTGTTGTCGTCATTTTGGGTGGAATTGGGGTGTGGAGTGTCACGCGGGTCTTTGTGCAGCAGCGGGTCCGGAGCGTTGCGATTCTGAAGTGCCTCGGCGCGACGAGCGGGCAGGTGCTCGTCATCTACGTCGCCCAGGTTGTTGTGCTTGGCCTGGGCGGTTCGCTGCTCGGTGTTGCGTTAGCCGGGGGGATCATGGCCTCGATTCCAACGGCGCTCACGGAACAGGCGACTAGCGCGGCGGGTTTGCCTGCGTTGTCCTATGGATTGACGGTTTCCGCGGTAGCGCAGGGCGTGGGAGTCGGGGTTTTGGTGTCCCTACTGTTCGCACTGGGTCCGCTGCTCGAGATGCGAGCGATTAAGCCGCTGGCGCTCTTACGCTGGGGGCTTACGCCGACGGTGACTCATGACTGGATTCAAGTCGGAGTGGTCGGTGTGTTGGCTTTTGGCCTCATTGGACTCGCCAGTTGGCAGGCGTCATCTTGGGAGGTCGGGTTGTGGGTTTGTGGTGGATTCGCCGTCGTGGCGGTTGTGTTGCATCTGGTTGGAAGGGGACTCGTGCGCCTCATTCAGCCGGTCGGGGTTGGCGCGGGGTTCGCTCTGCGGCACTCAGTACTCAACCTCGTCCGTCCAGGGAACCAGACGCGGGTGATTCTGTTTGCGGTAGGCCTTGGCAGTTTCTTTATCATCGGTATTCACGCCGTGCAGGCCAATCTGCTTCGCGCCTTCGCCCTTGAGATCGCCGACGACACGCCCGACATGTTCCTGCTCGATATCCAGCGAGATCAGGCCGAGGGATTGAGTGCGCTCGTGGTGGAACGGGGTGGCATGGAGCCGAATCTCTTGCCGGTGCTGCGGGCCAGGGTCACCGGTGTGACCGGCGCCAGGACCACTTTGGACGGGCCTCGCGCTTTGCGACGACGTGGTGTCGGACGTGAGTACACAGTGACGTATCGGGGGCGTCTCGAGGCAAACGAGCGCGTGGTGGACGGTCAGTTTTGGACTAACGAAGTCTCAGATCAGACCGAGGTGTCTGTCGAGGAGAGTGTGCAGAATCGACTCGACCTTGCGATCGGCGACATCCTTCGGTTTGACGTTCTTGGGCGTGAGGTGTCTGCCGTCGTTTCTAGTGTTCGCGCGGTGGACTGGGACGATTCCCGTAGTGGGGGATTCATGTTTTTGTTTCGACCGGGTGCGTTTGATGAGGCTCCGCACAGTTTCATTGGGTTTTTGCGGGGACCGGCTGAGACAGAAGACAGGACCCGGCTACAGAGCGATCTCGTGACAGTTTTTCCGAATGTTTCTGTGATTGACGGTCGAGAAGTCCTCGCGACGATTCGTCGCATTCTCGATTTTGTGACGCTCGCCATCTCGGTTGTTGGCGGAATCGCGCTTCTGAGCGGTGTCCTCATCTTGGTCGGTTCAGTGGCGATGACGAAATTTCAACGGCTTTATGAGACCGCGATCTTTAAGACTCTCGGCGCTACGAGCCGGACGATTGTCTTGATGCTTTTGCTTGAGTACGGTGCTTTGGGCTTACTGGCCGGTCTCGTAGGCTCATTTGGAGCCGTGGTGCTGACCTGGGCATTAACGCGATTTGTGCTAGGCATCAGCTGGCACCTAACCCTTCTCGTGAACGTGACTGGTCTTGCGATCACGGCGCTCGTGGTGGCTCTGGTTGGCGTTGTGGCCAGCTTGGACGTGCTTCGGCAGAAGCCGTTGGGCACGTTGCGCGCTGAGTAGTAGGCACTGCATCTGATAACATGGCGCTTTTTTTCAGAGGGGTCAGGGGCGGGAAACAGGTATCGCGGCGAGACTGCTCATGGGGCCAGGGTCATGTGGTGTTTGGTTTCCCGCGGGCTTGCCAGTAGGGAGTCCCAATGAACGTAGCACACTACAAGGGTTCGCTCTTAGAGAAGCGTTCAGAGATTTTGTCGACTAGCGCCGGCACCAAGCCGATTCAGGCTCCCGAGGGCACCAGTAGCCGGCAGGGAGATCTCGCCGACCAGGCGACCGGTAACAATGAGGTGCACATCCAACTGAAATTGAAGCAGACGGACGCCAAGATTCTTCAGGCGATCGAAGAGGCGCTCTTGCGCATCGAACAGGGCAGTTATGGAGTCTGCAGGGATTGCGGGGAGCCGGTCGCGGAGGCTCGGTTGAACGCCATTCCGTGGACCCGCGTGTGCATCACGTGTAAGGAGAACCAGAGCACGAAGTGACCGTCATGTCCTGCTGGTTCCGGTCTATCACCGTCGACAGGTGGTGACAGCCGTGAGCCCAACAGCCAGAGCCGTGGCGGTGGCGCTTGGGAGTAATCTCGGGGATCGTGGGGCGCATCTCACGTTCGCCGTTGCGCGTCTCGAGCGCGTCTTGACTGCCGTCCGGGTGTCCGGCTTTGTCGATACCGATCCCGAGCATGGTGTTGACGGCCCACGTTTTTTGAATGGCGCGCTGGTAGGGACGTCGACCACGCCACCTGAAGCGTTGCTGTCCACTCTGTTGGGGATCGAGTGCGAACGCGGTCGTGTCCGGTCGCGAATCGGGGCACCGCGTACGCTCGATCTCGACCTTTTGCTTGTCGGGGACCTGATAGTCGACTCCGAGGTGTTGCAATTGCCGCATCCGCGCTTCCGTTCCCGGCGTTTCGTACTGGGGCCTCTCTCAGAAATTGCACCAGGATTGGTGGACCCTGTAACTGGGAAGACGGTCAGTGAACTGCTTCGGCTGTTGTCCGGAGATACCGGGGCGTAATGGGCTCGAGGTCAAGCTAGAACTTACGAGTTACTTGCGGTGTGTCTTGAGATTGGTGCACGATACGGTGTTGGCAGCGTGGTCCTTCGTGCGCGGTCATCGCTTAGCTGGCTAAACTCGGTTCTGAGGAGTAATGACATGCGAATTCGAATGACAATGGTTTTGACTCTGGCCGTGTTGGCGTTGGTAGTCGTGGCGGCTCAGACTGACGTGACCGGGCGCTGGGAGATGACAATCAACACAGATCAGGGAGCACTGCCTGGGACGTTGACGCTACAACAGGATGGAGAGGCGTTGAGCGGATCGTTGATTAGTGATCAGGGCACCCTCGAGTTTGACGGAGGCATGGTCTCTGAGAACAAGATCGAATGGGTCGTCGAGGTCGATGCCGGTGGTCAGTTTATCGAGATCGCGATGAACGGCGTCGTAGACGGCGACATGATTAGTGGCACCATGGATTTTGGAGGATACGGTGGCGGCGACTGGACGGCCAAGCGGGTGCAGTAGCGTCGCAAACGGCTAATGGTTGGGCATGCCGTAGGCCCAGCCTGGCTACACTTTGAGGGTGAGGGGCCTCGACCGAGGTCCCCTCACGGTCAGGTCGTTCTCGGCGGCTTGAGTGGTTCGTGGTCTTATTCGAATCGTAGCGACTCGATCGGGTCGAGCTGGGCGCCTTTCCAGGCCGGATAGAAGCCGAACACGATACCGATCATCGCCGCAAACCCGACCGATACCGCTACCGCGTCCGACGAGACGCTCGTTGGCCACTGGAGGAATCGTGTAAGGCCCTCGGCGATACCAAAGCCCAACCCCACGCCCACCATTCCGCCTGCCAGGCTCAACGCCATCGCCTCCACGAGAAACTGCCAGAGCACATCCTGCCCCTTGGCCCCCACCGCCATTCGGAGGCCGATTTCGCGCGTGCGTTCGGTCACCGACACGAGCATGATGTTCATGATGCCGATGCCGCCGACCACCAGCGACACCACGGCAATCGCCAGCGTGAACATCGTCATCGTCTGTGTCGTGCTGGTCATCATGCTCATCATGTCGTCTTGCGTGCGGACCATGAAATCGTTGTCCTGACCAGGGATGAGCTCGTGCTCGGCGCGAAGCACCTCTTCAATCTCAGCCGTCGTGGCGATGATGTCGTCGGCAGACCGTGCAGAAATCGTGATGCCCGAGATGTTGGTGCCATCCCGTCCGCGGAGCTTGCGCTGCACGGTCGTATAGGGCGCAAAGATGACGTCGTCCTGATCCTCTCCGAACGTGCCGGACCCTTTGACTTCCATCACGCCGACAACCTTGAAGGACTGGTTGCGAACCCGGATAGTCTGCCCGACCGCGTCGACCCCTTCACCGAACAGGTTGTCGCGGACTATCGCCCCGAGCACCGCCACCTTGGCGGCACTGTTGACGTCAGTCGCCGAGAAAAACTCACCGAACTCTACGTCCCAGAACCGGATGAGCGGCAGTTCCACGTCCACCCCGTCGATTCGTGAGAACCAGTTCTGCCCGCTAGCAACGACCTGGTCTCTGGTGCCGACGCTCGCAGAGAGGTACTGCGCCCCTGGCACCTGGGCACGGATCGCGTCCACATCTTTCGCCTTGAGCCGCGGCGACGTCCCCATACCGCTGCTGACTCCGCCCCGGCTGTAGTTGCCGGCCCGCACCGTGATGAGATTGGTGCCCCCTGCTGCAACCTGATCTTCGATCTGTTGCTGGGCTCCGTTGCCCAGGGCCACCATCGTGATCACAGCGGCCACGCCAATGATCAGCCCCAGCATGGTCAGCAGGGTCCGCATCTTGTTGCGCCCAAGAGCCTTGAGAGCAACGCGACAAATCATGAA
>DQEK01000384.1 GCA_003533545.1 Acidobacteriota bacterium
CACGGCCACGGCTCAGTCGAGGACGGTGCCGCACGAGGTGCGGACCACCAAGTTCACCATTACCGACGTCGAGACCAGCAAGGTGTTCTACGAGCTGATCGGACTGAGGGAGGTGAACCGCTTCGAGGCCGCCGGGTTGGTCGAGCCGTTCATGGCGTTTGACCAGGAGGGCGGACGGATGGGGCTCCTGGCCTTCGCGGATCCGGAGACCATCGAGAAGACTTCGCTTCCGGTCTCCGTGCTTACGGTCCCCGACCTCGACCCCGTGCTCGCCAGATTTGAGGCGGCCAATCAGCCGATCCGGGAGTTCTCGGGCGACGCCACCGGCGGGGTGCGCATCGCGATCGCCCGCGATCCAAGCGGAAACGCCATCGAGCTGGTGGAGCAGGACGGACCACCCCGGGTAGCAGGTGCCAGGCTCATCGTCGACGACCGGGTGGCGACCGAAGAGTTCTTCGTGCGCCTCTTCGGCGTCGAGCCGGGACGGCGGATCCAGACCGATACCTTCGACGAGGTCTTCTTCGACTTCGGCGGCGGGATGTTCGTGGCTCTCTACGAGCCGAAGGACGAGGCTCAGGCGACATTCCCCCGGAGCGAGGAGCCGGTGGTCGCGATCTACTCGACCGACTTTGACGCCGTGCGGGAGCGGGTTAAGACCGAAGGTCTGCGCCTTCGGGAATTCGGGCAGGGCATGTTTCTTGCGACCGACCCCTCGGGGAACGTGGTCGAGGTGGTGCGTCAGGCGGGGCCGTAGCCGGGGGTCCGGGCGGGGCATCCCATGCGGGCCGGCGTCGCGTCGTTGTATTCTGTGGGGCACGCCTTCGGGCTTGCGGTCGCATGGCTGACGCCGCGCGCCACAACACGGTTCGCTCATCGCGCGGCTGGAACCGTGCGTCACAACAGCTGGAGGAGTCGATGACATTACGACATGGCACGCAATTGTGGCTCTCGTGCGCTCTCGTTCTCGCGGTCTCGTCTGCAGCCACGGCACAGAACGCGACGTCACCCCACACCGTCACCACGACAAAGTTCACCATCGATGACGTGAGCATCAGCAAGACGTTCTACGAGGACCTGGTGGGCATGCCGGAGCTTCGTCGTTTCGTTGCGGAAGGGCGGCTCGTGGAGCCCTTCATGGGGTGGACCGAGAACGGTCGGATGGGGCTGCTGGCCTATACCGAGAAGGAAACGGTGGAGAAGAGTCCCTATCCGGTCTCGGTCGTCTTCTTGCCCGACCTGGACGATGTGGCCGCGCGATTCCAGGCCGCTGGGCAACCGTTCGAGCTGCACTCGGGTGAGGCCACCGGCGGGGTGCGGCTCGCCATTGTTCGTGATCCGAGCGGCAACGCCATTGAGTTGGTAGAGCGGGAGGGGCCGCCGGCGGTGGGCGGCGCCAGGCTCATCGTGCGCGACAGAGCGGAGGCGGAAGAGTTTTTCGTCCGGATCTTCGGCGCGGCGCCAGAGCAGCGGATCCAGACCGACACCTTCGACGAGGTGTTCATGAACGTGGGGCAAGGTATGTTCGTCGCCCTGTTCGAGCCGACGGGCGTCGCATCGTTGCCCAAGAGCGAGAACCCAGTAGTGGCTATTTATTCGACCGAGTTCGACGCGGTACTCGAGCGGGTCAAGGCCGGGGGGCTGCGTGTCCGGGAGCGCAGCGCCGGCATGTTCTTTGCCGACGACCCTTCTGGAAACGTGGTCGAGGTCGTGCGTCAGTCTGCGCCGTAGGCCGGCTCACCGTCGCCGGCCGTTTCTCCCCCCTCAGCATTTACTTCCGCCCTCAGCCGGCGGTCAATGACGAAGGTGCCGAAGGGGAGTAACGAGGCGACAAAGAGCCTCATGCCCCACCTGAAGGACCGGCCACGACTCCTCAGGCCCTGCAGTACCAGTATGCCGAGCCAGACGAACAGTGCGCCGTGGGTCGACCCTGCGATCCGCACCGCCAACGGCATATCTCCCACGTATTTGAGCGGCATGGCGACAAAGAGTAGGACCACGTAGGACAGCCCTTCAAGCCAGGCGATGGAACGTAGGTGTGATGCCGGGGACCCGAAGTGGCGCTGGGTGAACGATCGTGGCACGGTGCAGGGTTCGGATGCTCAGCGGGATCGCTCGCAGTCGGTGCACCGGCTAGCGTGGTTCGCAGTCCCAGCAGAGGATGCCTGGCTCGTCTGGTGCCTCATCCGGCGTGCCGTCCTGGGCCCGCGCGCCACGCATGATGTTGGGGACGGCGTAGTTGCCCTCGTGACAGGCGACCTCGAACATCGGTCCCACCGTCGTCCGCAGCGAGATCGATGCGGTCCATGGGCGCGTCCATCGGGTCGGATCATCCACCGTGTACTCGTAGCGGATCAAATCCTCGCTCTCGCGCGTGAATCGCTCGGTGAGGGTCCGGAGTCCCAACCCTGAGCCGGACAGCTGCTGCAATCGGTGCGAGAACAACGTCGATTGCACGACGAGTGTGTCTCCGTCCCAGTGTGCGCGCAAATCGCCCGTCCGCTGCCGTAGCGTTCCATGAGGCATGTCCGAGATCGGGGCGATGCGCCAGGTGCGGAACGCTTCGGCGTAGATGACGAAGTAGTCCTCGGTCTGAATGAGCTGCACGAGGTTGTTGTAGGGCAGCGGGCTCAGCGGGAGACCGTGCAGCGCCAGGCACCGGTCGCCCTGTCCCAGGTCGAAGTAGTCGTCCCAGGGAAGGATGGCCCCGAAGCCTCGCCGGCGGGCCGCATCGGCTTTCGCGGAGGACGTCGTTTCAGGGTATCGGCCGTTTGGCGGATCGATGATCCGCGACGTTCGTCGGTCGGCGACCACCTTCGTGCCGAACTCGAGGCCCCACTGCCAGGCGTGCCCGTTGGCGCCCGCGAAATCACCCGCTTCAGCGCGCCGTACCGGTGCGCTAAGGGCGGCCGCGTCGCGGTCGATGGCCCCTTGCTCGAGCGCGGCTGCCTGTTCTTCGGTTAGATATTCTTGGTCAGCCAAATCCGCGGGACGCTGCATGGGTGTGACGCTGCTGTAGTCAAAGATGCCCCCCAGGTCCGGAGCGCCCCAGGCCGTTCGAGGGGGTGACGCTGTCTCGGTCGACTGTGCACCCACACAGACCGGGGTCAGCACGAGTGCGGTGACGAGCGCAACGGCACGCATCTGTTCGTGGTACAACATCCTAATCTCCTCGGTTGTTAGAAGCTGGTATCAGCGATGCGTCGCCGGTCATTGGGCGCGTGTCGCCGAACAGGTGCCGCCTTCTCCCTGGGCGCCGAGACTATACGTGCACATCGTCCACTGGTCGTCGTCGACGACAAAGCTCGCCGTAGCCGCAAAACCGTCGAACTGAATCACGAATTCAGCCTGATTTTCGGACACGGTGCCCGTGACCTGAGCGTTCGTACCTGCGGCATCAACATACGACCCCGCCACCTGGGTTCCATCTTGCTCTAACGTCACGGTCCACGAGTTCGGCGCTCCCCCCGCACTGGGCGTGGACTCCCCCTCCCATGTTCCAGCGACGTTGGACTGTGCCGCGGCAACGCCGACAAGGGCCGCAACCACGATTCCGAGTAGGGCGACAAAGCAAGCTTTCACGCGTTGACTCCTTCGGTTTGGTCCGGTGCTTCGTGTGGCTACAGCGTGGCAAGGCCCAAGAATCAAGGCCCGAATGTCGCAATGATACTCTACGTGAGCGATTGCTCACATATTGGCCTACCCTGGGAGGTTCCGTCATGTTCCGAGCCTGTCTGTTATGCGCGTTACTGCTTGTCGGTCTCCTGTCGGTCGGGATCACGGCGCAGCCGGCCGGTGGGCCTCCGTTACGGCTCGAGCAGCTCGAGGACAAGTTGTATGTCCTGCACGGCGGGTGCATGTGCGGAAACACGCTCTTCTACATCGCTGACGGTGGCGTCGTCATGGTCGACACCAAGGTGGCAGGGCAGGGCGACGCGATTCTCGGTGAGCTCCGTGCGGTGACCGACCTGCCGATTGTGATGATCATCAACACGCACACCCATTTCGACCACACCGGCAGTAACGCCGAGTTCGGCACCATCGAGCGGATGGTCGCGCATGAGAACGCCAGGGCCAGCCTGACGAAGACGAGCTGCCCTGCGGTGACCAACTGCGACGCTTTCAAGGGTGATAACGCCAAGTATCTTCCGAACGTCACCTTCAGTGACACTCGCACGCTCAACGTGGGCACGGATCGGATCGATCTCCATTACTTCGGACCAGGCCATACCGACGG
Organism: Acidobacteriota bacterium; assembly: GCA_003533545.1. GTDB lineage: Bacteria > Acidobacteriota > Vicinamibacteria > Vicinamibacterales > UBA8438 > DQEK01. The sequence goes on from DQEK01000384.1 coordinate 4,235, forward strand.
GGATACGTGGATCGTGTTTCCCGACATCCGCGTGGCGATGGGGGGCGATTTGTTCGGGGCCAAGGGGGTGCCCTTTATCGATACTGACAACGGCGGCAGCGCTATCGCGTATGACGACACCATCGCCAATGCGGTGGCGGGACTCGAGAATGTTGATACCGTGATTTCAGGGCATGTTGAGGCCTATCCGTGGGACGACCTGGTCCGCTATGCAGACTTTCACGCGCGGCTGGAGAGGCACGTGCTGGCCGGTCTGGCGGCCGGGAAGACGCCGGAGCAGGTGACCGGCGAGTTCACTCTTCCCGACAGTCTGACCGACTTCACGTTCAGTGAGCCGTTCGCGACCAACTTCGTGCGGTTGATGTACGCCGAGGCGAGCGCCCAGTAGCGCAGACGGAACTCGCCCTCCAGCGCGATTCGAGAGAGTGTCTGGGTCGGTCATTTCAGATTTGTGTCCGGAGGAGTAGATGGGTAGGCAATTCATGGCGGTAGTCGTGACGGCGATGGCTGTCGCGGTGACGACACCCGTGGTTATGGCCGGTCAGATTCAAGATGGGTGGATGGTTCCGCGCACACCGGACGGACAGCCGGACCTGGGGGGTATCTGGGCCAGTGATGCGGCTACGCCGCTACAGCGGCCTGCAGTACTGGGCGAGCGGTCGACCCTGACTGATGAAGAGGTGGCCGCGATGCAGGCGCACGCGACGGCATCGCTTGAGGTCGGGGGCGACGCGGTTTTTGGGGATAGCGTCTTTCTGCAGGCGCTGGCCGCTCTGGAGAACCCCGGAGGAACGTCGACGGGCTCCAGACCTCCGTTCTGGAGCTACGACCAGCAGTGGATGATCGACCGCTGGTTCGACAACCGCACGTCGCTGATCGTCGATCCCCCAAATGGTCGCATGCCGCCGCGGACTCCCGAGGCCATGCAACGAGCCGAGCGGCAGCGGGCGGCGCGAGACGCATCGTCGCCGATGCGACGCCAGACGGTTTCTGAAGAGCTGGCCAGCTTGGACCCGGGGGTCGTGTGCCGCGGTGGCCGGATTCCGATGAGCGGACGTGGTTACAACAGCAACTACCAGATTCTCCAAACCGTCGATTACATGGCCATACAGATGGAGATGATGCATGACACCCGGCTGATTCCGATTGGCTCGGGGGCGCCACGCCAAGTCGTTCCGCGGCAAGATTTGGGCAGTTCTCGTGGGCGCTGGGACGGGGATACGCTGGTGGTGGAAACGACGAACCTGTCGCAGGGACTCAGCGGCTCGTCGCGTGATGTGCGGCTGACCGAGCGATTCACTCGCGTGGGCCCGGAACGCTTGCAGTACGAGTACACCGTGACTGACCCATCCACATGGGCGCAGTCCTGGACGGCGCGGGTCTTCATGCGGCCGACCCCCGGCACGGGGGCCATTTACGAGTTTGCCTGCCATGAGGGGAATTATGCGGCCGAACTCACGCTGCGCTCGACGCGAGCCGACGAAGCGGCAAAGGGCCAGTAGGCACCGGTTTGTCACACGGCCATCTGTGTGGGCGGGCGCCGTCCTCTAGGGGGCAGATAACTCTTGGGTCGGTCTGAGTAGATGATGATTACGGAGGGTCAGCACGACGTGTTCCGATCGCGGGGACTACTTCGTTTGGAACGTTTTCTACCAGCCGATGAGGTGATCCGAGCACGCGACGTGGTGATACGTGCTCTCGGGCGGCATGGTTGCGTACAACGAGACCGCGAGTGGGACCTTGCGGGGCTGGAGCAGTTGTCCCAGCACAACGCGTTCAAGGTGAGTTCAACGTTAGGGCGGGGCGTTGGGCTCTCCCCCAAGTTGATCCCTGCGGAACTGCTCGACACTGTCCAGACCCTTGCTGGGGGTGCCTGCGTTCCCATGAACCCGAGCCGTCGTTTGAAGCCGTCGCCACTGTTGTCTGTGCCCAATAGCAAGGCTTGGGCCGTGCCACACAATGGGTGGCACGTAGATTTGCCGAAGTTACGAAACCGTGGGACGCCTCCGGGTGTCCAGCTGTTCGCGTTGCTGGATGCCGTGCGCCCCGGAGGGGGCGGCACGGTCGTCGTGGCGGGTTCGCATCGACTTCTGGACGGTATGCCGTTCTTGGGTCCGTCCATGAAACATGCGAAACGTCTTCGCAGATTACCGTTTTTTGCTGATTTGATGTGCGAGGAGTCCTCCAAGCGTGCCCGTCTCATGAGTGAGTCTCACCGTGAAGGCGACGTGGACCTGCGAGTGGTCGAATTGCACGGCGGACCGGGTGACGTCTTCTTGGTGGATATGCGCGTGCTGCATGCGGTGGCTCCGAATGCTTCGCGTGCGCCAAGAATGATGTTTACGGTGCGGTTTACGCGCGAGGATGTTTTCGACGAA
>DQEK01000433.1 GCA_003533545.1 Acidobacteriota bacterium
AATTATTGGCCGAGGAGCTTCCGGGGCGAACGTTGCCGGTAACCGAAGAGGAAATAACTCTCCTGTATAGACAGAACGCGGAGGCCTTTGGGGGGCAGACGCTCGAGCAGATGACCCCAGAGATTCGGATGTTTCTTGAGCAGCAGCGTCCAACGCAGGCGTTGCACGCGTACATGAACGAACTACGGGCTGGAGCTGGCGACGTACGAATCGAACTTGAGCCCCCTCGGACCCCGGTTTCCGTGAATCCTCAGGACCCTGCGTTCGGTCCCGCCACGGCGATAATCGAGATCGTTGAGTTTTCGGACTTTCAGTGCCCGTTTTGCGAACGACTCACCGTTACACTCGAACAGCTGAAGAGCGCCTACGGCGATGACATCAGACTAGTCTTTAAGGATTACCCGTTACCTAACCACGAACAGGCGTTCAAAGCGGCCGAGGCCGGGCACTGCGCGCTTGAGCAAGACAAATTTTGGGAACTGCACGACGCGATGTTCGCGAACCAGGATGCGCTGGGGGTCGAAGACCTGAAACGCCACGCCGGCACGCTGGGGATGGACCAGACGGCCTTTGATGCATGTCTCGACAGCGGCCGTCACGCAGCACGGGTTAACGCCAACCTCCGCGAGGGCCAGCAGGCAGGGGTATCGTCGACGCCAACGGTGTTTGTCAACGGGCGTGCGGTGTTGGGCGCCGCGCCCTACGCGCTTTTCGAACAGGTCGTGGAAGAGGAGCTTGAACGATCTCGCCGGTAAGTGGCATCTGGGTGTTGCGCCAGCCCGCTGTGCCTTGGATGGGATGCACCCTCCCGCTTATCCCAAGCGACACCGCAACGATTGTTGCCGCGAGAAGCATTCAGGTCGGTGATGGACGACCGACGCAAGCCACAGCGTGCTCCGGGCCACGTGCCCGGTAAGCCGAATTATTGGTGCTCGCTAAGCAAGCGTCGCGTTCAGGTGCTGCCCGCCGAATGACATGGCTGAAGGGTAAATTTATCAGTCCGCAGCGGTCAACCGCGCCCCTTCCTCGTCCAGGAAGGATTGGTAATCCGCTTGGTTCATGACCGTAAGGAAACCGCGCATCCGGTAGTGGCCCAGCCCGCAGAGTTGCGAGCAGTTGATCTCAAAGGCGCCTTCCACCGTCGGTTCCCACCACACCGGAATCTCCGATCCGGGAATAGCATCCTGCTTCACCCGCATCGATGTAATGCCGAAGCTGTGGATAACGTCCATCGTCGAGAGATAGGCGATCACTGGGGTATCGACCGGGAGATTCAACTGGTTGACGGTGTGAATGTCGTCGGCGCCGTTGGGGTCGCTCCGGTCGAGTCCGATCCCATTGTTGTCGGTGATTAGACTGGAATCCCGTCGACCGAACCGGCCATCTGGACCCGGGTAGACCGTATGCCATTCAAACTGTTTGGCGATGACATGCACGACCGTCGCACCGTCTTCGGGTGGCAAATCGTTTACCCGTACCGCCCAGGCTGGGATGGCGAACCCGATCAGAATGACCGCCTCGACCACGGCAACGGCCACCTCGAGATAAGTGTTGGTGTGGCCCGTGACGCCCTCATAGTCCGCTGTCGGATTGGCCGAAGCGCGGAAACGAATCAGCGTGTAGACAAAGAATACGCCCCAGCCGACGAAGAGTACTAGCATCAGCCAATGCAAGATGACGATGATCTGATCAATTTCGGCGGCGTGGGCCGAGGCCTGCACCGGTAGCCCAAGTAGCTCCTGCATCTACATACTCCCCGAGGCCTGGGACGAGTCGGACAGATCGACGCGCTGACCCAATATCATTCGTGATCGCTTCAACAGATAGAGAAAAAAGCCCGCGAAGGCAGCCAGTACTCCTACGGTCACTCCGAGGAGCAACAGGATGCCCCAACTGGCACCGATCGCCATCGGAGAATTTGGATCCCCGAAGCAGATCTGGCACGCCCACGCCGGCCGGGTCACCGCCAGTAGCAGGGTGGTCACCGCTAAGACCATGCGCGAGAGTTGTCGTGCCATATGAGGCCTCAATTCAATCCAGCCTGAGTTCTCTGGTCTTCTGAACAAACTTAACGAGGTAAGCTGCCAGAAGACCCGCGACTACGAGCGCGCCGACCACGGTCACCAGATGCCAGCCCGTGCCACGCACGGTGCCATAGGTGACCCCTCCCCATGCGGCCATCATCAGCGACAGCGCGACCGACGCGATGATAAACACCAGGTGAAAGGATCGGAGCGACATCAGTGTGCTTCTTCCGCGTGCGCTTCCGCCGCGTCAGCGTTCGAAAGCGTCTGTGGGGTGCCGATGTGGTCCGACATGGTAAAGAGCGGCAGTAGCATCAGAAAAAACCAGAAGGTGGCAGTTAGCGCGAGAGTCCAGAGAATCGCCTTGCTGCGTTCTTCGAGTAAGTGCATGAAAAAGGCGACGACCAGTGACCCTTTTGTAAGGGCAATGATCAGGGCGATGACAATGCCCAGTGCGATCGCCACGTCGAGAAAGGAGGCCAGCACAGTGACGACCGTCCCCACCCCAAGGGCACCTGCCACCTTGAGGTAGACTCCGATGTGCTTCTTGACTTCTTCAGGGCTACCGCTCATGACGCCTCCCGTTTCACTCCGATTCTCTATCGCCTCGCGTGGTTCCACTACAGCAGATACAGCACCGGGAACAGGAAAATCCAGACCAGGTCAACAAAGTGCCAGTAAAGTCCGGCGGCTTCCACCCGATTGATGAATTGATCC
>DQEK01000415.1 GCA_003533545.1 Acidobacteriota bacterium
GATTGACCCTCCCGGGTTCGCGCTCGAAGCGTTCGACCCGATCGGCGGCTTCCGCACCCATTACCGGGTGTCTGGTGGTATGGTGAATTTCAACGGATTTGATGTGCCTAGCCCGTATACCGAAGGGCCACCGGTGGACACCAGCGGCGTTACGCCGACGGGCGATGCCTTCTCCGGGATTGCGGAGTATAAACAGCTGCTCGGCCGTGAAGTTGATCAGGTAGCCCGTCACCTCGCGTCGCAGCTGTTGGTCTTTTCGACTGGGGCCGAAGTCGAGTTCGCGGACCGTGACGAGATCGAGCGGATTGTCGTCGATCTCCGTGGCGATGGACATCCGGTGAGATCCATCATCCACGAGGTGGTGGCGAGCGCTCTCTTTAGGAGTAATTAGACGTGACCTTACCTGTGAATCGACGGACCTTTCTACGCGCCTCTGGTGTGGCCTTGGCGTTGCCGCTCCTGGAATCGATGCACCCGGCGCTGGCGCGGGCCGCCGCGGCCTCGCCCAAGCGGATGGTGAACATCTGCAGCACGCTGGGCCTCTATTCGGGGTCGTGGTTCCCGACCACGGGGGGCGCAGGCTACGAGGCCACTGAATACCTGTCGCTCATCGACGGGCACCGGGACCGCTACACCTTGTTCTCTGGGTTCGCACATCAGGAGCAGAGCGGCCGGCAGCCACATAACTCGGAAATTACCTGGTTGACGGCGGCTCGGCGTCCGGGCATGGATGGGTTTCGGAATACGATTTCGGTCGATCAGGTCGCCGCCAACCATCTCGGCTACGTCACGCGGTTCCCGTCTGTGGTCTTGTCGACCGTGACCCCGCAGAGCCAGTCCTTTACTCGGAGTGGGGCGATGGTGCCGGCCGAGACCAGTGCGGCGGAGTTGTTCAGGAAGATGTTTTTGCAAGGGACGCCTGAGGAGGTTGCGCGCGAGGCGCAGAGCCTCAACGATGGCGGCAGTATCCTCGACCGGCTCAAATCGCAGACGACAGCACTGCGTCGCCGCGTGAGTGCGGGCGACCAACAGAAGCTGGATTCCTACTTTGAGGCCGTGCGGACCGCCGAGGAGAACTTGGCCGAGGTCAAGGCCTGGCAACAGAAGCCGAAGCCAGTCGTTGATGCGACGCCTCCCACCGACATCCCAAACCCCGCGGACCTCATCGGTCGGGTCAAGGCGATGTTCCACATGATTCCCCTGATTCTCGAAACGGATTCGTCTCGGGTAATCAGCATGATGATCCAGGACCACGGGGTAGTGCCGCAGGTTCCGGGAGTGTCCTCCGATCAACATAGCTTGTCGCACCATGGGCAGGACGACGCCAAGATTGCCCAACTGAAGAAGGTCGAGGTGGAGATCGTGACCGTCTTTAACGACCTGCTCACGCAGCTGCAGGAGCGGAGCGATACGAACGGCTCGCTCCTCGACCAGACGGCCGTGCTGTTCGGGAGCAATCTCGGCAATGCGAACGCGCATACGTCAGACGACCTGCCGGTTCTGCTTGCCGGTGGCGGCTTCTCCCACGGACAGCACATTGTGCACGAGGGTGACAATGCGCCACTCTGTAACTTGTTCGTCACCATGCTGCAGAACATGGGAGTTGAAACCGACGCGTTCGGGCAGAGCACCAGCACACTCACCTGGGGATGACCTGGTAGCTGTGCAGAGGAGTCTCGTAGGAGCGCTTAGTGATGACCAGACCTGTTGACCGACGTACATTTCTGCGAGCCTCTGGCGTGGCGTTGGGCCTGCCGCTTCTCGAGTCGATGCATCCGGCGCTCGCGCGGGCCGTTGCGGCCTCGCCTAAGCGGATGGTGAACATCTGCAATACGCTCGGACTCTATCCGGCGTCCTGGTTTCCGACGACGGCCGGTGCGGTCTACGAGGCCACTGAATATCTGTCGCTCATCGACGGGCACCGGGACCGCTATACCTTGTTCTCTGGTCTTGCCCATGCGGAGCAGCAGGGTCGCCAGGCGCACAACTCAGAGCTGACGTGGCTGACCTCGGCCCGGCGCCCGGGCATGGACGGATTCCGGAACACCATCTCGGTCGACCAAGTCTTGGCTGACCACCTCGGGTATGTGACCCGGTTTCCCTCGATTGTGCTGGGGACGGTCAAAGCCCAGAGCCAGTCCTACACGAGGAGTGGGGCGATGGTGCCGGCTGAGACCAGTGCGGCGGAGCTGTTCAGGAAGATGTTTCTGCAAGGGACGCCCGAGGAGGTCGCGCGTGAGGCTCAGAGTCTCGACGAGGGCGGGAGTATTCTCGATCATCTCAAGTCGCAGACCGACGCCCTGCGCCGGCGTGTGAGCGCGGCCGACCAGGAGAAGCTTGACGCCTACTTCGACGCCGTGCGGACGGCTGAGGAGGATTTGGCTGAGGTCAAGGCGTGGCAGCAGAAGACCAAACCGGTGGTCGACGTAGCGCAGCCCGTTGACATCCCGGACCCGTCGGATCTCATCGGACGGGTCAAGGCGATGTTTTCCCTCATTCCGTTGATCCTCGAAACTGATTCATCACGTGTGGTGAGTTTGATGGTCCAGGATCACGGGGTCGTGCCGCAGGTCGAGGGGGTCACGTTCGACCACCACAACCTCTCGCACCATGGGCAGGACGAAGCGAAGATTGCCCAGCTGAGGAAGGTCGAAGTGGAGATTGTGACCGCCTTCAACGGCCTGCTCACGCAGCTGCGTGATCGAACCGACGCAAATGGTCCGCTCCTCGACCAGACGACGGTGCTGTTCGGTAGCAACCTCGGCAATGGCAATTCCCACACCCCGAACGATTTGCCGATTCTGGTCGCTGGTGGAGGTTTCTCCCACGGGCAGCACCTTGTGCACGAAGGTGACAACGCGCCGCTCTCCAATCTGTTCCTCACCATGCTCCAGGACCACGGGGTCGAGACTGACGCATTTGGACAGAGCACAGGGACGCTCAGCTGGGGGTGACCTCGCTTTGGGTCGAGCTCATTTAGATCAGCTGGGTGCAACGGGAGCTTTCCGTGCAGCCGTTTCACGGGGATGACGAAAGGTGATGACGTGATCACTCGCATGTTCGTTCTGGTGTTCCTGGTCGGCCTGGTGCCGGGTGTCGTTTCGGCGCAGTCCTTCGAAACGGAGGTCAGACCACTGGTGCAGGGCACTTGTGTCCGGTGCCACGGTGCACGCACCGTGACCCCGCTGAACTTCGAGGGGCTCGGATACGACCTGACTGACCACGAGACCTTCCGGACGTGGGAAAAGGTCTATGAGCGCCTCATGCGTGGCGAGATGCCTCCACCGGCGGCGCCGCGGCCGGACGCGGATATGGTCGACACGGCGCTTGGGTCGTTGAAGCGCGCACTGGTCGAGGCGAATCTGGCTGCTCGTGGGGAGCAGCGCACGTGGTTACGTCGGCTGACCCGACTGGAATACGGGCACACCATTACGGACCTGCTTCGGGTTGACCCGGCGGTGGGCGCTGAAGTGGCGCTGGGGTTACCGGCGGAGGCCGACTCCGGGGGGTTCGATACCATCGCGTCGAACCAGGCCATGTCACCCCTGCATGTGCAAAGCTATCTGGCGGCGGCCGACCTGG
>DQEK01000274.1 GCA_003533545.1 Acidobacteriota bacterium
GTCACAACAAAGGCTGCGGTCAGACCTTCGGGTGGCTCAAACGCCGCGTTGACGGCTTCAGCGACCTTCTCCACATCCAAGTCCGCCGGGAACGGCTCGTCGGGAAGCAGGTCACCCATGGGCCAAGGCTCCGTCGAAGCGTCGGGTAGCGTAGTTTCAATCACCGCCGGAGTGAAGTAGACCTCGTCCTCCCCGATGGGGAGGGTCACGCATCCTTGGTCTCCGAGGTATCTCGCCACACGTGTGACGCCGTTTGGAAGAGTGAGACGAACCTCCTTCTTTTCCAGGTCCACAACCCGGTCGGTGACCTTCGCGCGTTCATCGTAAGGGCTTTGGAAATAGCCGATACTTTCGGCAGCGAAGTCTGCGTCGAGGCCTGTGATAAAGACGGCCGAGCAGAGCACTTTCGCGAAGCCAGAGGTGTGATGTGTCAGTGCGTCACCCGGTGGCGGCACATAGGGGGTGTCCAATTCCACAGCGGTCGCCCTGGCGATGAGCGCGTCGCGCGGTGAGAGTTCTGCGTCAGCTTCACCATCGCTGACTCGGTTGCATGCCATCGATGTGATCAGTAAAACTACGCCGCATCCAGCGATTGTTGTTCGTAAAGAAACCTGACTCATCGAATCCCCCGTATGTCCCTTGCTTGTCTCCAGAATGTCCAACGACGCATCTCGCCTAGCGTTAATTACCTTGGTACATTACCCGCCAGATTCGGCCTGTTTTGTCGTTCGAAATATACAGGCTACCGTCTGGACCCTCCGCGACCCCTGAGGGTCGGTAGGTTGCGTCGTTCCGTTCCATCAGAGGTGTCTGTCCGGCGAAACCGTCCGCGAAGATTTCGTATTCCCCGTTCGTCGGTGCATCTCCCGCGAACGGCACAAATACGACGTTGTAGCCGCCTTGGGGTAGGGGAGCACGGTTCCAAGAGCCATGGAACACGATAAATGCTCCACCTTGATAGCGAGGGGGAAACTGATCTCCGGTGTAGAAAAGCAACGCGTTCGGAGCCCAGTGGCCAGGAAATCCGATGAGAGGGAGCGGATACTGATCGCACTGTCCGACCAGTTGCCCATCGCCGCCGTATTCTGGTGCAAGGATACGTTTTCCTTGCTGCCAGTCATGATGGCAATAAGGCCAACCGAAGTTGGAGCCTTCCTCAATCTTTAGGAACTCTTCCGAAGGAAGTTCAGCGTTCTGTTCGTCGGTGAACCGCCCTGGCCATAGCGTGTTGAGTTGGTCGCGTCCGTGCTGGACTAAATACAGCCCACCTTCGGTCGGATGCCATGCCATCGCAAAGTTCTGTCGCATGCCGGTAGCGAAATGCGTGCCAGTTTCTTGAGTTTGGTTCGCTGCATTCTCGTCGAATCTCCACACGCCACCATGGAGGTCAAGTAACGAGCAGGGGTTTTCACCAGCCTCTTCAGGTACGCGTCCGCCGGGTTGGCAGGCATTAGAAGGAGCGCCAACGTTTACAAACATGCCCCCGGCACCGTCAAAGGCAAATCCTTTAGCACGATGACCCTCTTGGTCGGGCAGGGTAACGAGCAGTTCTGGTGGTTGTTCGGGAATGAGCTCGTTCGCGCGCATTCGGAAGCGCTCGATGGCCGTATCCCGACCGAAGTAGAGGTAGTTGTTATGGAGGCCTATGCTCGTGCCTCCATCGCTACCGAATCGTTCTTGGCGGTCAGCTCGACCATCCCCCGTGGTATCGCGGAGAGCAATGATGTCAGCAGGTGCTCCTTGGTTACGGATTGCGACATACAGGTCACCGTTCGGTGCAACGGTCAGATGACGGGCGGCGCCGAGGTCGTCCGCTACCACCATCGCACAGAATCCGTCCGGTAACGTAATGCCGCCATTGTCCGGGTCACAGGCGGGAAGGTTTGCCTGGGCGTTCACCGGGAGAGTTCCGATGACTAAGATGCCGTAGCCAGCTAATGCAATCTTGCTGAATAGTCGTTTCATGGCTTCTCCGTTTCCGAGATCTGCTTGCCCGGCGGTGATTATCTCATTAGGAGGTATGGCGCCCCTAATTCTTCAACACGCTAGGTCTGGTTCGAAGTTCAGGATCGGTGGTTGTTGCTGGCGTCCAGTGATACACTCTGCCCCCAAAATTTTTGCTTTAAGGGGCGTGATGTATGAGCGAAGTGACTTTGACTGTGAACGGCGTAACGCACACCGTGGATGTCGACCCGGTGACCCCATTACTCTACGTCCTGCGGAATGACCTCGGACTGAAAGGTCCACGGTTTGGCTGCGGACTTGGGCAGTGCGGGGCATGTACGGTGATCGTTGACGGTGTCGCAACTCGCTCGTGTATGACGCGTGTCGCCCGTGTACAAGGTGCGATTACCACTTTGGAAGGGCTTGCCAAGGAGGGCGAACTTCACCCAGTGCAACAGGCTTGGATTGATGAGCAAGTTCCCCAATGTGGCTTTTGCCAGAACGGCCAGATTCTGACAGCGAAGGCGTTGCTTGACCGGAATCCGAATCCGACGGATACCGAGATTCGTGAAGGAATGTCCGGAGCTCTCTGCCGATGTATGACGTATTACAGAATTCAGGCTGCGATTAAGCGTGTTGTTGGGTCGCTGGCTTCGGGTCAATCGGCAAGCGTCGAGGAAGGTGTTGAATGACCATCTTCACGAGTATTCCAAGGAAGCTTGAAGAAGTATTGGACGCTCGCACTCCTCTGGCATCCCGGCGAGACTTTCTCAAGGCCTCGGGCCTTATTGTGGTGAGCGTCGGAGCGGTCGCTGCGAGCGTCAGTCCGCTTGTGTCTGCGGTGGAGGGTGATGGGGCTAAGGGGCAGGGGACTGGCCCGTATCCCGACCCCGACTTCAGGCAACTCGACTCGTGGATAGTCATTCATGGGGATAACACGGCGACCTTCTATGTGGGGAAAACGGATTGCGGCCAAGGTACGGGCACGGCGTTTCGTCAGATGATGGCCGATGAACTCGACATTGGCTACGACAGCACGAGCCTCGTGATGGGCAGCACCGATGTAACCCCAGACCAAGGGGGTTCAGGTGGTTCTGATGCGATCCAACGAGACGGGTGGCCGATGCGGCGAGTGGCGGCTGAAGCGCGCCGCATTCTGCTTGAGTTGGCCTCAGAACGACTCGAAGCTCCTGTTGAAGAGCTCGTCGTGAATGACGCAGTGGTGAGTCTCAGGGCGAACCCATCTAGGCAAGTTACCTACGCAGACTTGGTCGGTGGACAGCGGTTTGATGTCAGTTTGATGGGCCGGAACGTTAACGAGACGACTGGAGTGGCTAACGTTAAGCCGGTGGAGGCGCTCCGCATTGTTGGCCAGTCGCCTATGCGTTACGACATTCCACCGAAGGTGGATGGGTCATTGACATGGGCGGTGGACATGACGCTCCCGGGCATGGTACATGCGCGGAATATTAAACCGCCGGTCGCTGGCGGAAGACTTCGCAGCGTTGAGGAATCGTCCGTGCGAGATCTGCCTGGGTTTATCCGGGTGGTGCGGAAAGGTAATTACCTGGCGGTGGTCTGCGAACGAGAGGAGCAGGCGATCACCGCCGCTAGGCGGCTCAAGACCAACTGGGAAAAACCTTCGTCGGCACCGTTTCCAACATCCGAAGAACTGTTTTCCTATATGCGCGCGGCGACTCCTACGTCGAAGTTCGAGCCGGACCCGACAGGGGACCCAGAGGCTGCGCTCGCGGGTGCGGCTACGGTGATCGAAGCTGAATACGACGTGCCGTTTCAAGGGCACACCGCTTTTGGCCCCGCGCATGCCTTGGCCGATCCCTCCAACGGCCAGATGACGATTTACACCAATGACATGAAATCCTACGGCATGCGGGTTGGTATTGCGGAATTTCTCGGGATGCCTCGGGACCGTGTGCGTGTGGTCTGGATGGAAGGCTCTCAGGCCTATGGCCGAACGGCAGCTGATGATGCGGGCTTTGAGGCTGCATTCCTAGCGAAAGAAATTGGGCGGCCGGTTCGCCTGCAGTGGATGCGTGACGAGGAGACAGCCTGGGATACAAAAGGTACGGCGTTCACGTTCGCGTTGCGAGGGGGCCTTGACTCCCAGGGAAAGCTCGTTGCGTTCGATTACAACGCGCAGGCAGCGGACTACAACCACGTCGGGTACAACGAAGTGGAAACGGTCTTGGTTTCACAGCTCATGGGAACGAGGTTGGAGACCCCAAATAGCGGAAGGGCGGCGACACCCTCCGCGATGTACACCATTCCGCACCGGCGGGAAGCCACTCAGGTGGTCAGTCTTCCCATGGTGTGGGAAACACCGCTTCGGACTGGCAACCTTAGAGACCCTAACGGTCCCCAAGTGACCTTTGCCTCCGAATCGTTTATTGATGAGCTGGCAGCGGCGGGGACTGTCGATCCAGTCGCGTTTCGCTTAGGCTTGCTCACTGCTAGCACGGACGACGACAGCGGCTTCAAGCGGGCACGTTCCATTGCCGTTATCCGTGCTGCTGCAGAGGCCTATGGTTGGGACACTCGTCCATCCCCGAAGGCTCGTGGTGAGGGAACCGTTGTGTCGGGGCGCGGGATCGCCTACGCCTACCGGAGTGAAACGGTGGTTGCCGAAATTGCCGAGGTCGAAGTGAACCGTGATACCGGCCACGTCTGGGTGAAACGACTGGTATGTGCGCATGACTGTGGCCTAGTCATTAATCCTGAGGGCTTGCGTCGCACGATCGAATGCGGGATGCTCCACTCGTTGAGCCGTGCGCTTCACGAGGAGGTGCAGTTCGATAACGAAAAGGTGACCAGTGTGAATTGGCGGTCCCACCCCAGCCTCGTGCACGCCGATACGCCGGCCGTAATCGATGTTGTGTTGGTCAATGGAGACCCGAATCCTGACCGGTCCGACTTGCCTCCCTATGGGGCAGGTGAAACGGTCTGTAAGCCTCTGATTGCAGCGGTGGCGAACGCCATTTTCGATGCGACGGGCGTGCGGCTTCGTCGAATACCTTTCCGAGATGAGCGCGTGCTGGCGGAACTTACCGCCGCCGCTGTGTGACGGCGTCGGTCGAATGACAAAGATGCGAGACGGTAAAGCGATGCTGACTCGACGCACGTTTCTCCTAGCTCCTCTCACGGCCTCACTGGCGCACGTTGTCAGCGCGCAATCCGCGGTACCTGGAAAGATGCTGCTCAGCATGCATCAGAACACGTCGGCGGCTGCGGGTTACCGGGGCTCGCTCGAGGGCTGGGCAAAGGCCGGGATTCGGTATGTCGAGCTCGGCGCTCCGCAGCTCGATGCTTTTCTTGAGAGCGATACTTTGCCAGCGGCGAGGCGCCTGTTAACCGATTTGGGATTGACCCCTGTGTCAGCCGCAGTCGTGTTACAGGACATCTGGCTGCCGGGTCCAGCTCGAACTGCCTCACTTGAGGTGTGGAGGAATGCCTGTGATCGATTTGCCAGCTTAGGGTTAGAGAAAATTTACTCACCATCGGTAACTAATCGTACGGTCACTAAAGAGGATTTTGCGGCTACGCCTGACTGTATTCGTGAAGCGGGGGAGATCGCCCAGGAGTACGGCCTGACGGCGATGATCGAATTCACTCGCACGTCGACTCATCTTGCAACACTTACGTCCGCGCTTGCCATGATTCGGGAGGCGGCGCATCCCAACGTCAGACCTATGCTCGACTTTTTCCATTTTTGGTCTGGGCTGAGCAAGTTTGATGATCTTGATTTACTTGAGCCCGGTGAACTCGCCCACGCGCACTTTCAGGATTTACTCGAGACGCCTCGGGAGTTGATCGACAATGATTCACGGCTGATTCCCGGCGACGGAATCGCGCCGGTGGTGCGAATCCTTCGGAAATTGGCCGACAAGCGGTATACAGGGGCGCTATCAGTTGAACTCTTTCGGTCAGAGTTCGTGGAGGGGGACCCTTTCCAGGTGGCTACCGAGATTCGTCACAAGTCTGAAACCGTGATGCGACTGGCAGGGGTTTTGTAATCTGCGCGAGTTTGGCGACGCCACCTTCTGTCCACCCTATTGCTTGAAACCTGTTTCTGTTAGACCACCGCAGAGGCGCTTGGTATTCTCTCAGTATGTGCGGCCGTTTCACAGTGACCAATCCTGAGGCTATCTTGCTTGAGCTAGTCGGCGAGAACGAGCACCCTGAGATTGAGGCGCGCTACAACGTCACGCCCGGACAGAGGTCAACGGTGGTCACTGTCGGGGAGAACAGTTCAAGGTGCCTGACAGAAATGCGGTGGGGGTTGGTCCCATCATGGGTTAGAAACCCCACGAGCAGCCACCGCATGATTAATGCCAGGGTCGAAACGGTAGCTGAGAAGCCGGCGTTCCGCGACAGCGTCGTTCACCGTCGCTGCGTTGTGGCGGCGGACGGGTTTTACGAGTGGCAGAGGTCTTCGGGGGGTAAGCAGCCCTACCTGGTTCGCCTCAACGATGGCGCTCCCTTTGGATTTGCTGGTTTATGGGACGGTTGGCGTAGTCCAGACGGCCACGTGCTCGATTCCTTCACTATTCTGACGACCGCCGCTAACGCATTAGTCGAACCGATCCATAAACGCATGCCCGTTATGCTGAATCGTCAGCAGCGAGAGGCGTGGCTGGTCCCGTGGACTGGGTCAGAGAGTATCCACCAGTTTTGTGAGCCGTTCCCTGCGTCGGCGATGGAAGCAATTCCCGTGAGTGACTACGTCAATAATCCTGCCCACGATTCTGTTGAGTGCTTACAGGTGGTTCCCTTACCCGCTCGCCAGACGCTTTTTTAGTTCCCGATCGCCGGACGACTGAGAATCGTCACGACCTCTTTCCCGCCAAACAAATGTTCCGCCACTGTCACACCCGCAAAATTGAATCCTGCAGCTGTTGCTGCTAGAAGTTCCTGTTGCATGGTCGAGGTTTTGGTTGTTGCTAAGAGTTTGTATTCAATCCGCTGGATGCTTTCTAGGTCTCGGTTCCGCTCCAGAATTACGATGGTCTCCTTATCGAGGCTTGTTTGGGCTCGGTAGAGGAATCCGGCATTACCTGCTCGTTGAAGTTCCTCCTCCATTGTGGATGTCTTAATGGTTGCAAGTAACCTGTACTCGGTCCTGGATGTCGAATCTGAATTACGCTGCATGACCACGACCAGTTCCCAAGTTCCCCACGCGGTCTTGCCACCTTGGATTCCAGCCAAGGAGTATCCTGCATCCGCTGCCTGCTGCATTTCCCGCTGCATCGTTGAGGTTCTTACTGTGGCGAGCAGTAAGAGATTCTGGTCAGCGGCAGCTTGTTGTGAAGCCGAGAGGGCACTTGCCGGATCCTCCGGGGCAGTTGAGACCCCAGAGGTGCCACAAGAGGCAAGAGTGAGTCCAAGAAGGGACACTCCAAGAATGACTCCGGATGGTTGATGCGCCCTCAATGTCATAGGATGCCTCCTGTGGTGTCTAGCGACGGCGAACGTGAACCTGGACGTGTAGGGATGCTTGGCTGGGGGTACTTCATAGGGGCCAAACTAAGAGAATCATCGGTAACCCAACAGCGACGACGAGTAATTCTAGCGGGAGCCCCATCCTCCAGTAGTCCCCGAACTTGTATCCGCCTGGACCCATGATAATCGTGTTGTTCTTGTGTCCGATCGGCGTCAAGAAGGCGCACGACGCGGCGACCGCAACGGCCATGAGAAATGGGTCAGGGCTTACGCCAAGGCGGTGAGCGATATCGACGCCGATGGGAGCTGCGATCAAGGCCGTGGCGACATTGTTCAATACGTCAGACAGAGTCATGGTGATGATCATGAGGATGGCGAGGACGACCACAACAGGCAGTCCCTGGGCCAAGGTCACGATGCCCTCGGCGATGAGGGCAGTGCTGCCGCTTTCCTCAAGGGCGGTTCCTATCGGAATTAGACAACCGAGTAACACGATCACCGGCCATTCGACCGACTCGTAGAGTCGAGACAACGGCACAATACGCAGTAGCAGGTAAACGACGGCCACGGCACCAAGGGCCATCGGCAGGTAGAGTAGGCCGAGGCTTGCTGCTAGGACTGCTGCGCCAAAGGCCAGCACCGCCATCCAAGCTTTGCTCCTCTGGAACACCCGGATGCCTCGGTCGGCCAGCGGGAGGCAACCTAACCACTCGACCACATCCGGCAGGCTTTTGGAGTGGCCAAGCAGTAACAGGATGTCCCCGGGTTCGATGCGTAATTTTCGTACGCGGTCGCGGAAACGACGTCCGCGACGTGAGACACCGAGGAGTGTCACTTCCCGCCGATATAGGAGACCGATGTCGAGTGCGGTCCGCCCCGCGATCCGCGCACCGTCTGGCACCACTACCTCGAGGAGTTCGAGGCTTTCACTAGCTACACCGGCATGTTTCTGAGCACCGGCATAGTCGAGCCCGGTTGCCCCGAGGAATTGTTCGATGGCTTGAGGGGCACCTTCTAACACGATTACGTCACCCTTGCGGATCACCTCGTCGAGGACACGGCCAGAGAGGCGCTCACCACGTCGAACCAACCCGAACGGGACCACCTCCTCCTCGGGAGGCAGTGACTGCAATTCACGCAACGTCATGCCGATCGCTTTCGACCCATCCCGCACTGTGCCTTCCCCGATGTACCCACGAAGGTCCATCAGCTCCTCGGCGCTGTCGAGTCGGCTCCGCTCGATGGGAATCAATCGCCAACCGATAAATGTGACGTAGCTGACGCCGACGACCGCCACGACAAGTCCGACCGGTGCGAAGTCAAACATGCTATAGGGGGCCCCAAGAGCTTCTTCCCGAAAGGTTGCGATCACGACGTTGGGTGGGGTACCGATCAATGTCACCATTCCACCAAGAATTGACGCAAAGGAGAGCGGCATCAGGGTGAGGGCTGGGCTACGTTTTGCCTTTTTTGCGGCCTGCATATCCACTGGCATGAGCAACGCCAGTGCGGCAACGTTGTTCATCACTGCACTCAGGGCTGCGCCAACGGTGGACATGACTGCTACATGGACACGCAACCCTCTTGAGGTGCTCACCAAGTGCCTGGCCAGGACTTCGATGGCGCCGGACCCGTAGAGCCCTTGGCTGATAATTAGAACCAAGGCGATAATTAGGGTTGCTGGATGGCCGAAACCTGCAAACACTGCTTCTTGAGGGATTGCGCCGCCGATGTAGGCAACGGTCAGAGCTCCGAAGGCGACGATGTCGTATCTAATTCGGCCCCACAACAGTAGAACGAAAATCCCAAAGAGTAGCGCAAAGAGAAATAACTGTTCAGGATTCATCGCGAGGATGGTCCACGGTGCAGGCTAACGTTCGTGCGCACGGTCAAAGTCAAGACGACGGTTGTAAAAGGATGTCTTGTTTGTTCCAACCAGTCAAACTGAAGTCTGAACTGTTTCCCTGAGTACCGTCAAACGCCAGCTGTGGTAGGGTAAAAGGAAGGTTCGATCAAGGCTTCGATAGAGGATGTCATGACGTGTGGGGAATGCGAACACGAGCTGCCTAACGGCGCCAAATTCTGTATGAACTGCGGTGCTGATCAGCGAGGTGCCGCTGCGTTGCACGGCGCGGCGCGGCCACTCCGCCGGTCGGACACTAATCGAAAAATTGCCGGTGTGTGTGGTGGTCTTGCTGAATACTTCGAAGTTGATGTCACCGTTATTCGAGTTCTGTTGGTTATCGTGACCATCGTGCCAGGAGCGTTGGTCGGTGGCATCGTGGCTTACCTGGTGGCTTGGCTCCTCATGCCCGGCGAACAGGCCCGAGGCCCCGCCGACCCCAGTCGGCAGTTAACCCAGTCTGCGACCAACCGCAAGATTGGTGGTGTCTGTGGTGGACTTGGTGAGTATTTCGGGGTTGACCCCACTGCCGTTCGTCTTCTAGGGGTCGTGCTGTCCATCATCCCAGGGGTGATTGTGGGTGGGGTTTTGGTCTATTTGGTGGCCTGGCTTGTGATGCCGGCGCCCCCGGAAGGAAATTCGGACAGTTCGGTACCCGACGAATTTCTTGGTGTGTAACTTCCCAATTCGAATGCGGGAGACGCGGTAGGCCACCTATCCCAACGCTATCTGGGTATTAAGTTCCTCTTGGTGTCCTAGGGAAATAGCACCGATTCTCACCAGTTTTTCATGATTATGCGTCGTACTGTTGTGTGGTGGTTCAAGAGAGAGCGCGGTTTCTCGGACAGCATGTTTCCTTATTCAGGAGGGTAGTTCTGAGATGGGGCGTTGGTTGCGGCCTGGACTGATGTTGGCGACGGCACTCTGGGTAGCCGGTGCGGCTCCGGTGTCTGCTGGACAGGAAACAGAGGAAGAGGAAAGCGGTTGGGTCGGTTCGGCTGATGTCAACTTTGTGTTCACGGGCGGCAACGCGTCATCCAGGACCCTTGGGCTTCGTAACAGTCTGAGGCGAAACTGGGACGATAGGTCGGTGTTGCTGGAGGGCGGTGCGATTCGAGCGTCGTCCACGAAGACGACGCGGAGTGCGATTGGCCCGTCAGTAACCAACTTCGACCTCGTTAAGGAATCCACTTCTCGAACCACGGCCGAGAACTACTTCGTCCGAGGCCGGTATGACTATCCGCTGTCCGGTTGGGGCCTATTGTATGGAGGTGCTGGCTGGACTCGAAACACCTTTACCGGTGTTGCCAGTCGCTATTCTGCGGCAGCCGGCATCGGCAACACCTGGTTGGACGATGACACGGTTGCCTTGCAGACTGACTATGCCTTCACCTATACGATTCAGGATGAAGTCATTGATGATCCTGCTACCGACAATGCATTTTTTGGGGTGCGACTGTCATGGAGCTATCGGTATCAAGCCAATGAGACGACCGCGTTCGAGAGCTCCCTTATCGCGGACGAGAATCTTGAAGACCGGACCGATTTCCGGGTCGACGTTACCAACTCGATGGCGGTGGCCGTGAGCGGTCCTCTCGCTCTGAAGCTGAGCTGGCAGGTGCTTTACGACAGCCGCCCGTCTCTCATTGGAGTTCCGTTGCAATACCCGTTCGGTAATTTTACGGGACAGACGGCTCTAGCCAAGCTGAACAAGTTGGACCACCTGTATACACTCGCGCTTGTTGTGAACTTCTAGGTGCGCGACTAATGCGGACTAAGGCCTGAGTCCCTAGATTTGGTGTAGCCGCCGCATCCGGCATTTGCACTCGTGGACCAACATCAGCCGTAGTTTTGGAGTCGGTGATACATAAATACCCGGTCGAGAAAATTCTCAAGAAGTTGCGGGTCGTGAAGATGACCCTCTTCCTCGACTGGCATGGTCGGGAACTGGAGCAGTAGTTCACCTGCGAAGATTCCCTGTCCGTTCGATTCGTTGGTTCCACTGTGATGCCACACCTTGACCTGTTCCATCCCGCAGGTCGGCGAGTCCTTTTTCAAGATATACCCACTCAACTGCTCTTTAGTAAGTTCACGAACCCGTCGTCTCGCATATTTACGCATACGCCTCGTGAGGTCGACGCCGGTGTGTCTTGTTGCGAGCCTGACACCGTCGAGGTCTGTCGGGTCACGTACAAGCTGGATCGCCTCGCGGGGAGTGCCGAAACCAGCCTCGACCTCCGGACATACCGAGACCCACTCAACTATCGGGCCGAGTGTTTCTACAAGGAAAGAGTCGCGCTTGTGGCCACCGTCAAAGCGGACTTCTTCTCCTAACAGGCAAC
>DQEK01000256.1:0-2056 GCA_003533545.1 Acidobacteriota bacterium
TGTCGTGCTGCTGACGCTGATGGTAACGGTCATCTACAACGATTTAACCCGCGTTCCGTGGATCGAACCCCTGCTGTTCTGGCGCTAATCGGTCCGATCTGACCCAGCGTTGGTACTGCTCAGTGAGCCAGGGCCGCTCGTCGCTATGGCCGTCCGTTGAACACCTTCGTTGCGATGGCGTCTGCTAGCCCGGCCTCGTCGTGTGTGCCCGTGATGGGCCAGCCGTATTGTCGTAATTCGGCGACGGCGTTACCCATGACAACGGGGTGCCCCGCGAACGCGAGCATCTCCCTGTCGTTCAAGTTGTCTCCGACCGCCATCACCTCAGAGGCGGTCACCTGACGCTGAGTTGCCCAGTCGGCAAGAGCGGCGCCTTTTGAGCATCCTTCTGCTGTGATGTCGAACAGCGAGAAATCCCGTGCCGCATATTCCGTCAACGTGAGGGTGAGTTGTGTCGCGCACGGGAGGGCACGGACATGGGTGCACAGGGCACGCATTTCTGCGACGCTCCCGGTAAAGGCGACTTGCACGGGTTCCGCGTCCAGCGCGGCTTCGAGATCCGGCGCCTCGGTCATGTAAATGTGGTTGCGCTCGAAGTACCACGCCCGCTGCGGGTGTGACCAGTCAATGCGTTCCCAAACATACTGTCCTGCGTCGGAGCGATCGAAGATGAGTGCGGCACCCTGGCGCACCGGCCGCGTAAGGAGGATCAGATCGCGGGCTAGCTGACGGGGTACGAGTTTGGCCGCAAGGGTATTTCCGTCTGTGGTCTTTACGAGAGCGCCGTTGCTGACGATCAACGTAACGCCCGCGCCGAGCTTCCGGGCCACCGGTTGCGCGTGATGAAAGCTGCGACCAGTGGCGAGTACCACTTCGACGCCCCGGCCGATGGCGTCCAGAATGGCCGCGCGATTTGCGTCCGGCAGACGTCCTGTACCGTCAATCAGCGTCCCGTCAATATCGATGGCAATGAGCCGTACAGGGTCGGTCGAGGGGGGTGGCGTGCTTGTGCTCACCCGGAGACTTCCTTCTTCTCGTATCGTGCGTCAATGTACTCGTCGACCAATCGACGAAACGACCCTGCCAACTCATCATATGAGCCACGGAGCGTGGTGGTGTGTCGTCCGTCGACGTAGACCGGACAGGCCGGTTCTTCTCCGTTGCCGGGCAGACTGATGCCAATGTTGGCTGCCTTCGATTCTCCAGGGCCGTTTACCACGCAACCCATGACAGCGACCCGCATTTCCTCTACTCCGTCGTAGCGGGTCTTCCACACCGGCATCATCTCGCGAACGTGCTCTTGGATCTGTTCTGCGAGTTCCTGGAAGGTCGTGCTTGTGGTGCGGCCGCAGCCGGGACAGGCGGTGATACTAGGCGCGAACGACCGCAGGCCCAGCGACTGGAGTAGTTCGCAGGCCGCGTAGACTTCATCCCGGCGGTCGCCTCCAGGCCGCGGGGTGAGGGAGACCCGGACCGTGTCTCCGATCCCGTCTTCGAGCAAAATGCCCATTGCTGCCGCGGACCAAATCTGTCCTTTAAGCCCCATGCCGGCTTCGGTCAGTCCCAGGTGTAAGGGCTGCGTTGTCCGTGTGGCGAGGTCGCGATAGATCGAGATCAGGTCACGTGGGGAGGACACCTTGCAGGAGATGATGATCTGGTCCGGGCCGAGACCCGCCTCAATGGCCAGTGCGGTCGATTCCAGAGCCGAGAGCACCATGCACTCATTCACGATCTCCGCAGAACTTCGATCCAAACGGCGGTCGGTGTTTTCCCGCATCTTGGCCATGACGAGATCTTGATTGAGCGACCCTCCGTTGACCCCAATGCGCACCGGCTTGCCGTGGTCCCGGGCCACCCGGCAGATCGTCGTGAACTGCTCGTCTCGCCGGCTGCCGGTGCCTACGTTGCCGGGATTAATCCGGTACTTGTCGAGTGCTTCCGCGCAGTCCGGATAGCGTGAGAGCAGCAGGTGCCCGTTGTAGTGGAAATCGCCGATCAGTGGGGTGCGGCACTCACGGTCGAGCATACGGCGCTTGATTTCGGGTACGGCCGCGGC
>DQEK01000256.1:2444-6116 GCA_003533545.1 Acidobacteriota bacterium
ATGCATTGATTCGCAGTGGCTTCCGCATCGGCGGTGTCGGTGATCGTCATCGACTGCACCACAATCGGTGCGCCGCCGCCGACCTGGACGTGGCCGACCCGGACGCCGATGGTGCGGTGCAGTTTCGCGGTGGGCATGGTGCTGGCGGGCGTCACTCGACCCGAAACCAGAGGGTTACGGCATGATAACACCGGGATCGGAGGCCCCCCTCGGACGCTTAAGACCGGTAGGAGTCTTGCGGGGACGGAGCTACCGGCGTGACGCCTGTTGGCGGCGTCGCATTGCCTTCATCGTGGCTCGTGCGGCGTCGACGGCGCGCTCGACGTGCTGCAACGTGTGCGCCCCTGACAGGAACCAGCCTTCGAATTGTGAAGGTGGCGGGTAGATGCCCCTAGCGAGCATGCCGCGGAAGAACCGTGCATATGCGGCGGTGTTGGCGCGGGTTGCTGTGTCGTAGTCCTGGACCGGCGCGCCGGCAAAGAACGGGGTCAGCACTGAACCATGCACATTAATTTGTACATCGATGCCCGTCTGTTGGCTCGCGTCCGCCAACCCGGACGCGAGCCGTTGTCCGAGACGATCGAGGCGTGCGTACAACGCCGGGGTCAGCTGAGCTAGTGCCCAGTTCCCTGCGGTCATGGCTAGCGGATTGCCGGAGAGGGTGCCTGCCTGATAAACGGGACCGGTTGGAGCGATTTGCTCCATTAGATCCCGACGGCCGCCATAGGCACCGACCGGCAGGCCGCCGCCGATGATCTTGCCCAGGCAGGTCAAGTCCGGACGAATCCCGAACTGTTCCTGCGCGCCGCCAGAAGAGGCCCGGAATCCGGAAATGACCTCGTCGAAGATCAGGAGCGCATCGTGTTGACTTGTTAGCGCTCTCAGGCCTTCAAGAAATCCCCCTGCAGGCGGGACGACCCCCATGTTTCCGGCGATGGGTTCGACGATGAGGGCCGCTATCCGATGGCGATGTTTCTTGAACAGCTGTTCAACTGAATCTAGGTCGTTGTATCGGGCGACCAGTGTGTCGGCTGCCACCGCGCGTGGAACGCCGGGACTGGTTGGTACTCCCAGGGTGGTCGCACCGGACCCGGCCTGTACCAAGAACGCATCGCCGTGTCCGTGGTAGCACCCGGCGAACTTGATGATACGGTCCCGGCCGGTCACCGCTCGCCCGAGACGCAGCGCACTCATCGTGGCTTCAGTTCCGGAGTTCACGAATCGCACGCGCTCGATCGAGGGCATCAATCGGCGGACGGTCCGACCGAGCTCGACCTCGAGGGCGGTCGGGGCGCCGAAGCTGGTTCCCCGTTCAACGGCATCGCGAAGCGCGCGGCGTAGGCCGGCTGGGGCGTGTCCGTGAATCATCGGTCCCCACGACATGACAAAGTCGACGTAACTACGCCCATCTTCGTCCACCACCCTGGCGCCGCGTGCGCGGCGAATGAACGGGGGGGTGCCTCCGACCGCCGAGAACGCGCGAACTGGACTGTTGACCCCTCCAGGTAGGATCCGTTTCGCCTGGGTGAAGAGACGCTTTGAGGCACTCATGGCGGGGAACGATATCATGGCAAACGACTGGACCTCTGTGGACCAGATATCGGACCGTGACGGACGATAGGTGCTCACGAGCCGGGTACTACAGCTGCAGCAATATTACGTGTATGGAGATGCCCACCGATACCACCGACCCGTGCGACATCTGTGGCGCGACCATGATGCGGCCGGTGCTGGCGGTCAGCCTTATTGGCGTCACGAGGACGCACGTGCATCGGTGCCCAGCATGCGGGTTTAGGCAGGTGCGACCGCGGCTGACTGCTGCTGAGATAAGGAACCTGTATCCAAGTGATTACTTCGATGACGCGTCCCCGGTTGGCTACGTGGATTACGCACGTGAGTTTCAGAGGCGCCAGCGCGAAGCTTACTTCCTCGTTCAGTGGTTGAAACGGGTACGTCCGGAGGGTCAACTGCTCGAGGTTGGATGCGCACTGGGGTTCTTACTCGCAGGGCTCAAGAGATCGGGGTGGCGCCTCGAAGGGGTGGATGCGTCGGCGTTTGCGGCTTTCTACGCGAGCACGCGGTGTGGTCTCAACGTGACCTGCGCGACGTTGGAGGAGGCCTCGTTTCAAGACGAGCGCTTCGACGTGGTCATCCAGAAGGATCTTCTAGAGCACGTCGCCGACCCGCGGGGGCACCTCAACGAGACCTACCGCCTGTTGCGGCCTGGTGGCTGGTTACGCTTAGTCACGCCGAACGGAGAGACGAATTTACGTCCGCTCATGGTGGCCGCTGCTAGGCCGGGCGCCATGCTCCCGGTTCTCGACCAGGGGCATTTGTCGTTCTTCAGCCGCGGACACCTGTTACGGCTGTTCGAGGAGTGCGGTTTTCGCTGCCATCGGATGCGCGTGATTGGAATTCGTCGTGGATTGAGGGCGCTGGGGCTTTTACCGGGGCAAGGCCGATTCGTTCGTCAGACCGTGGCTGCTGCCCCGTCGCCTCAGGGAGCGGAGGTCAGTGGGGCGATGGATACCGAACGGTTTGAACGCCTAGCGGACCGTATTGATCGGGACATCGCTGAGAGACACAGCAGGCTAAGAAGCTGGCCACCGTATTTCCAACTCCATCGGGTGATGAAGCAATTCGACTCCTTGCCCGCCTGGTGTGAAGTGGGCTACGACTTCGAATGTCTGTTGCAACGTCTTTGACCCCTCCTGTCCACGCCCTCTCGCCGAGGTTGTCGTGGAACGCGGAACTGCGGTCGGCGGGCTCCGGCCCGATGGGGCGCTTGCCGAGTCCTGTGATGGCGGGTCCTCGGACGTGTAGCAGTGGGTTGCTTGGTTCGGAGCGGGAATGCCAGAATGGGACACAGGAGCCTGCGGCGCTGACGCGTCGAGCCGGCTTAAAGGAGAGCGACGGATGGACAGGCTGGTTACTGTTGGATTGGTGTTGGCGTGTGCGTCGGTGGGCGGAATCTCGACCGGTGCGCGTGGGGCTGGAGTGGAAACACTTGTCGCGCTGCAGGACACCACCGTGCTCGATGGTGTGTTTACCTCGGCGCAGGCACGTCGCGGTCGTCGGATTTACACGAGGGACTGCGCATCCTGTCATGGCCAAGAAATGAAGGGTGGCGAGATGGCACCGAGCATTGCTGGCAGCGACTTTATCGTTTTCTGGACCGAGTTGCCGGTCGGGTCGATGTTTGAGCGGATCAAGGTGTCGATGCCGGAGGACGGGCCGGGCCGGTTGACCGACGAGGAGTACACGGATGTGCTTGCCTACATGCTGAGCGAGAATAGCTACCCGGCTGGCGAGACTGAACTGCCGGCTGACAAGGCTGAACTCGACAAGATCATGATCGTAGCTGCCGAGTAGGCACCCACTTTCATTTTTTGCGGAGAGTGGTCATTTCCACGCTCCCCGTACAGAACCAGCGTCTGGCGCCTGGCGCGGATCTGTCCGTAGTCCGGTGCTCGGCCGGTGCCCTGTCGTCTGGCGCATCACGAGGCCGTGCGGGAGCACAGTAGCCGTAAGTCAGGCGGCATATTTAGGCTTATGTTTTTCTGTGCTTTAGCTCGTTAGTCTTGCCTGTGGGAGGCGTTTTGCCCCACCCACTGAAGCCGGAGGGGGAATTGGGGTGTGCTGCGAAGCTTGGGTTGCGTGTTCGGCTTGGTT